>JAVROG010000154.1:0-18927 GCA_032162865.1 Mycobacterium sp.
GAGATTCGCCGCCGTGCGAGCCGTAAACCTGCTCAGCTGGGAATTCCGTCTTCAGGTAAGTCTCCACCTTGGTGACCGCGAAATGGGCGACGCGGCCGTCGGTCATGCTCACGTCAACCGAGTCTCCTGCATGCAATCTTTTCAACTGATAAAAGATTGCTGGCCCCTGATGGGAATCCACGTGCCCCAAGATCACGGCCGAACCCGGGTGTCCTGGGGTTGGGCCGAACTTGTACCACCCCGGCTTGCCGAAGTCAGTAGGCACCTCGACCGTCTGGTCCGGATTCAGTCCGAGCGTGGTGAGCGATGCGTCCACCCGGATCGCCGGAATCCGCAACGCGACAGGTTCATCCGCACCGCGTCGCTGCGGCACCTCCGGGCTACGCTCCCGAGCGGAGGGCAACGGCACGGTCCCGAGGCCATGATTATCTGTCGCGGCTTGCGGTGAACCAGAGTTCTGCTGGCCGCGCAGGGTTGGGACGAGGAAAGCCGTAGCAAGGAGAAGTAAGAGGACGGCTGCCAGCGCCCACCTATGTACGACTCGGTCGACCATTCTCACGATGCGCGGGCGCAGTGCTCTCTCCTGGTCGGGAGCCGCTCCCTCTGGATCCGGGTCCGCTGCCCCTGCGGAATCCGGGGCGATCATCCTTGCCGCCTACGGAGTCGGACTGCCTGACTAGTCGCTAGTGCTGACTCGGCCAGCGCTAGTCCAGCGAGGAACCGGAGTATTACGTCGTCGCTGAAGCGGGAAGCCGTACCACCGGCACCCGTTTCAGGGTGCCCCTTCGGGATGGGACCACTCTGTGGGCCAGGTCCACCCTGAAGGGGTCCGGTCTCCTCAGGTCCGCTCGGTCCGCCAGGTGCTGCAGGGCTGCCCGGCGTTCCTGGCGTCCCCGGCGTGCCCGGTGCTCCGGGTACTTCGGGTCCCCCTGGGATCGGAACAGGTCCCCCTGGGATCGGGATCGGGATCGGGATCGGAATCGGGATCGGAAGGGGAAGCGGAAGGGGAAGGGGAATCGGAACCGGAACTGGGACCGGCGTGGTGGGGGGCGGCGGGGTTGCACAGTCGGGCAGGTTGATCGTGTTGGTATCCAGACTGACCTGACCGTTGCGGGCCAGTAGCCGCCCCTGCACAGTAGTGCCTGTCTGTGCAGAGATCGACGTCAAGGCAAGGATCGTTCCGACGAAGGTCGTATTCGTGCCGAGCGTCGCCGAGCTACCGACCTGCCAAAACACATTGCACGGTGAGGCGCCGTTAACCAGGCTGACCGTACTGTTTGATGCCGTGATCAAGGTAGAGCCCGCCTGGAAGATAAAGACGGCGTTGGGATCGCCCTGCGCATCTAGAGTCACCGTGCCGGTCAGAGCCATAGCTGCGGCTGTGTTGTACACGCCGGGCAGCAGCGTCATACCACCGAGGTCGCTCGCTACTGGTGTCGCAGGTGTTCGAGACGCCGCGTCGTTGTAAGCCGTGGTCAGGTCGGATTGGGCTTGCAACGCAACGGCGTCAGCGGAATGTTGCGCGCCGTTGACTAGTCCCGGTGGAAAGCCTGTGATCGCAGTGCCCGGGCTGACACCCAAGTCCCCGTTGATCACCGAAGGACCGGTGTTGGTGACCGCGCTACCGGCCAATACCGCGAAGGGTGCGGCCGTCCCCAGCCCGACGGTGGGCTGAGCTGCCGATGCGCGCCCACAGCAGATCGTCAGGGCCGCGGCGGTTGCGATTGCCGCCATTGCCGCCACAGCAATAAACCATCGACGCGAAGAGCGCTTCTGATCAGGATTGTGCACCGCTATCACAAAAATTCCCTTCGCCAATGAACGGCCGCCGAGGGGCAATGATTCGCAGACCAGATGGCATGTGTCAACGATCAAATCGGCGTGTCGGATAACCGCTTTTATGTCTTGACAATTTCCCCGCAGCACCATTCAACGGAAGAAATAGGCGAATACGTCAATTGTCGTTCGATTTGCGCTAATTATTGGTCAGTTCGGTCCGAATTATGTCTACTTTTGATTTTTCGTGTGTCCAGAGAAACGGGAGGTTGTCTGTGTATGTGATTTGCCGTTTGGGAGTTCGTCGTCGCTTGCCGGTGTGAGTCCGGTTCGGGTAACTGCGAGGTGGCCCGGTAGCAGGCTGGCGGCTTCATCTGGAAGCGGGTGGGTTCGAAGCCCAGCGTCAAGAGCCCCGCAAGGGGGAGCGTGGATGTGGTCCCCAGCATGAAGAAGCCTGCGCCGTCGTTAGAGGTCCCTGTCTGTGAGGGCGGGGTGAGAAGAAGGCCATGGAAGGCACAAGGACCTGGATAGCAGTAGAGAAAGTTCGCACAGCCTCGTTCCGCGGACTTGCTCGGCGGGCCTCGCGGCGGCAGGGCGCACGTTATGGTCGTGTGTCGGTACGAGCAGTCCGATAAGGGTTCCGGTTGCGGCGCCGAGGTGGTTAAGGCGCCCCCGACACGGTGTTCGACTGACTGGCTGCCGCGTGTGCGAAGGCGGGTGTAAAGCTCATCCGGCTGCACGACGCCCGGCACACCTGCGGCACGCTCATGCACCTGGACCACAATGTGCCGGTGGCGATCATCTCTGCGTGGCTAGGGCACGCCGACACCGCGTTCACAATGCGCACCTGCGTGCACAACCAACCGGAGAAGCTGGCCCTCGCGAACGAGAGCATCTCGTCGTGGACAAGGTGCAAGAAGTCTGCACAGTAGGGAGTCTGACCCGCGATTTCGTCGTTCCTTGCCGGTCCGGGAATCGAAAGCGGTTCTCGGACTGGCCTTTCGTGTCCCACATGGGCCGAAGTCCGGATTTCCGCGGCCCGGCCTGACGACAAGGAATCGAGTTGACGGCAAATGACGGCGGGACCGCGATCTAGATCGCTGTCGGGATCGCAACATGACTCGTGAACTGTGCTTCGGAGAGCTTCGGAGAGCCTCCTGTCAGGATTGAACTGACGACCGCTCGCTTACAAGGCGAGTGCTCTACCACTGAGCTAAGGAGGCCGGTAAAACCGGTGCAAGCGTATCGGGTCACTGCTCACTGTCGACGATGCGCTGCGACCGCACCGAGCGTGATGACGAGCGTGGCCGCCGCCCGGGCAGCGGGATCCGATCGGCGATGCTGCTCAGCGGATTGACCACCATTGTCAACGAGATGACCGCCTCCTGCAGCGTGGCTATGGCCGGTTCGAGCGCCTCCATTCCGGGCGCCAGCCGGGCCAAGGTGTCGGCCACATCGGCCAGCTGTTCCAGCGGACCATTCTTCGACGTCAGCGTGTCGATGATGCCGCCTTCGGAGAGCAACTTGTCGGCAAGCCCGTCCTCGGCCAGCACCCGCTCGATCATGCCGTCCGCGCCGAGTAACTGATCGGCCAGCCCGCCCGGCTGCAGTGCCCGCTGCAGTCCGCCGCCCTCGGCGGTCAGGCGGTCGATCAGGCCACCCTCGGAGGTCAACAGGTCAACCACGCCGCCGGGGCGCAGCATGCGGTCCATCGGACCATTGGGGGCCACCGCGCGTCCCAACGGCATGTCGTCATCGAGCAAGCGGGCCAGCCGGTTGGCCCTCGCCAGGGCGTCGTCGATGCCCAGCATGTTCGCCATCGCGTTGGATCCGCGCGGGCCGCTGGCATCGCCCAGCGCCTGCTTGGCTACACCCACCGCAGCGCTGGCAAGGTTCAGGCTCGCCTCTGCGGCGGCAAGGCCGGTGCGCGCTGGCGCGGTCGCGATCGCAACGAGGGTTTTGCCGAGGTTCATTCTGGGAGTCTATTCGCGGCGTGCGGGAAAACACGTGCGGGACCGAGCTCTTTTGGGCTCACTCCTGGCAGACTACTAGCAGGCGACTTGCAACGACCTCACAGGAAGTTTCCAATGAACGTGGAGCTAACTCACAAGTTCGGGCGGGGGCACTGACCTCATGACACTCGGCAACCAGAACGGGGCCACCAACTCGGAGGCTCGCATCCTCGTCGTAGACGACGAGCCCAACATCGTCGAACTGCTCTCGGTGAGTCTGAAGTTCCAAGGCTTTGAGGTCCTCACCGCCACCAACGGCGGCCAAGCCCTGGACCGGGCGCGCGAAGCCCGGCCGGATGCGGTCATCCTCGACGTGATGATGCCCGGCATGGACGGCTTCGGGGTGCTTCGACGCCTGCGCGCCGACGGCATCGACGCCCCGGCACTGTTCTTGACGGCCCGAGACTCGTTGCAGGACAAGATCGCCGGACTGACCCTGGGTGGCGACGACTACGTGACGAAGCCATTCAGCCTCGAAGAGGTTGTTGCCCGGCTGCGGGTCATTCTGCGACGTGCCGGCAAGGGTGGCGGCAGTGAACCGCGCAATTCGCGCCTGTCGTTCGCCGACATCGAACTCGACGAGGAAACACACGAAGTGTGGAAGGCCGGCCAGTCGGTGTCGCTGTCGCCCACCGAATTCACCCTGCTGCGTTACTTCGTGATCAACGCGGGCACGGTGTTGAGCAAGCCGAAAATCCTCGACCACGTCTGGCGTTACGACTTCGGCGGTGACGTCAACGTCGTCGAGTCCTACGTGTCCTATTTGCGCCGCAAGATCGACACCGGGGAGAAGCGGCTGCTGCACACGCTTCGCGGTGTGGGTTACGTGTTGCGCGAACCACGCTGACCATGGCCAGCCGGTATCGACGGGGAGTGCCGCTGCGGGTAGGTCTGGTCGCGGCCACCCTTGTGCTGGTGATGTGTGGGCTGCTGGCGTCGGGCGTGGCAGTGACGTCGATACTGCGCCACAGCCTGATCAGTCGCATCGATTCGACGCTGATGGACGCCACTCGCACCTGGGCGCAGGCGCCGAGGAAGCACACGTTGTTCAATGGCGAAGGGCCCGACCCGGCCCGGCCACCGTCGAAGTTCTACGTGCGGGCGATCAGTCCGGACGGACACATCCTGACGGCCATCAACGATCGCAACGCCGAGCCGGCGTTGCCTGCCAACAACGACGTCGGATCCAACCCGACAACGCTGTCATCGGTGAGCGGCTCGGATATTGAGTGGCGTGCGGTATCGGTGCACGGCCCGCAGGGTGGCCTGACCACGGTGGCCGTTGACCTGTCCGACGTCGACCACACCGTGCGTTCACTGGTCTTGTTGCAGGTCGGCATCGGGGCCGCGGTGTTGGTGGTGGTCGGCATCGCCGGGTTCGTGGTGGTGCACCGAAGCCTGCGTCCGCTGGCTGAAGTGGAACAGACGGCCGCCGCGATCGCCTCGGGCGAACTCGATCGACGCATCACCGAACGCGACCCGCGTACCGAGGTGGGCCGACTTTCGTCGGCGCTCAACGGAATGCTGTCGCAGATCCAGGAGGCGGTGGCAGCCTCGGAGTCATCGGCCGAGACGGCGCGCACGTCCGAGGAGCGAATGCGGCGATTCATTACCGACGCCAGCCACGAGCTGCGCACTCCGTTGACCACCATTCGCGGGTTCGCTGAGCTGTACCGTCAGGGTGCCGCGCGCGACGTTTCGATGTTGCTCTCACGCATCGAAAGCGAATCGAGCCGGATGGGGTTGCTGGTCGACGACTTGCTGCTGCTGGCCCGACTGGATGTACAACGGCCGCTGGACCACAATCGGGTGGACCTGCTGGCGCTGGCCAGCGACGCCGTGCACGACGGGCGCGCGATCGATCCCGAGCGCACCATCACCATGGAAGTCTTTGACGGCCCGGGAATCCCCGAAGTGCTCGGTGACGAACCGCGGCTGCGTCAGGTGCTGGGCAATCTCGTCGCGAACGCAATCCAGCACACACCGGAGAGCGCGGACATCAGGGTTCGGGTCGGCACCGATGGCGATGATGCCGTGCTCGAGGTCGCCGACGACGGTCCCGGGATGAGCGAGCAGGATGCGGAGCGGATATTCGAGCGTTTCTATCGCACCGACTCGTCGCGGGCACGGGCCAGCGGGGGTACCGGGCTCGGGCTGTCGATCGTCAACTCGTTGGTCAAAGCCCACGGTGGCAACGTCACGGTGACGACCGCGCCCGGTGCGGGGTGCTGCTTTCGGGTGACGTTGCCGCGCGTCAGCGACGTGCCCGCGCAGGTCGGTTAGCGACCTACAGGTCCGCCAGCGCGGCCTTGATCTTGGCCTGCGCCTCATCGAGCGACTGCGCTGAGGGGTTGCGGTCGACATTGGCAAACCCGAAGTCGCCCAGGCTGCGGGTGGGGAACACGTGGACGTGCAGGTGCGGCACCTCCAGCCCGGCGATGATCACCCCGGCTCGGTCCGCTTCGAACGCCTTGGTCACGGCTTTGCCGATCAGCTGGCTCACCTCCATGACGCGGGCGAATACCGCGCTGTCCACGTTCTGCCACTGATCGATCTCGTCGCGCGGCACCACCAGGGTGTGGCCTTGTGTCATCGGCTCGATCGTCAGGAACGCGACTATGTCGTCGTCCTCGTAGACGAAGCGGCCGGGGAGTTCACGATTGATGATCTTGGTGAAGATCGACGCCATTGCTTAAGCATATGTGCGGCCTTTTGCGCCGAGATTGCGGCAAGGTCTTCCTCATGGATGGACGGTTCGGCAGGCGTTCGATGCTCGCGCTTGCGGCTGCCGGTGCCCTCACCACGGCGCTGCCCGCCTGCAACAGCGGCCCCGGTAGCGAGGAGGAACCGTACCAGCTGTCTTCCTATGGCTACGATCCCGAGATTCCGGAGCCCGGTGTCGCAGAGGCGCCGACCGGCATCGGCAAGATCCCGCCGGCGGCTTCGGTGAGAACCGAATGGTTGCCCCCGGTCGGTCGTCAGACCATGCCGAACTGCTACGTCTGGGCCACCGTTTACGGTTTGGCGACGTTTTACGCCGCCCGCAAGAGCAATACCCCGCCCACCACTCCGGCCCGTCGGGCCGGACCTGACTACGCCTACATCAGGTATCAACACGCAAACAACATTGCTCAGGCCACTTGTCAGGGCGGCCAAATTATCAAGTGCCTCAACTGGCTTCGAGACAATGGCGGCACGCCTTCGCTCGCGGCGGCGCCGAACCGCGGGCGGCGGAAATCTCAGTCATCGTGTGAAGTCAATTGGTCGGACTACGGTTCGCGAACGATAGAGCCGGATCCGGCTTTCCGGATCCCCGAGTGGAAGATGACAAAGATCACCGGCCCAAAAGGCTTGGACAACCTACGAACCGTCATCGCAAATGGCATGCCAATCGCCTTCGGCACCTACCTCTATTCCGACTTTTCGCGTTACCGCGGGACGCCATCGCCGTACGTTGGAAATGGGCAGTGGATGCATAGCACCGACGGCAAGAAAGTCGGTCACGTCATGCTCATCACTGCCTACGATGACTCTTTCGCCGAGAACACCGGCGCCGTACGAGTTCAAAACAGCTTCGGAAAGCGTTGGGGTGAAAACGGATTCGCGTGGATGGCCTATAAGACGCTCGAAGCGGTGGCCCAGGGAAATGGCGTGTACGTACCCGATTCCGCCTAGCGTCACGCAGCGGTGAATCCGAATCGTTAACGCGGCGTTGCTGTGTCGCGCTCAATGGCCGTCCGACTCCCGTGTGACCCCATTCACAGGAGGGAAGCTCAATGCGGTTTCCCAAGGCGCTGCTGGCAATTCCGGTCGCAGTGCTGACCGCATGCGCCGTGTCCCTGATCCCCGCAATCGCTCCCGCCCGGGCCGCCGACGCATTCGGACCGCTGGGACCGCCCAACCCCTTCATGGCTCCCAACGGCATCGCGTCCATCCACAACGACGCCGGATCGGCGGATGCCGGACCGCTGCCCGGACCGGGCGCCCGCCTGGTCCCGATTTTCGCCTTCCCCTTGCTGGCTGCCTGCCCGACGATCACACAGGGCACCGACGGCCTGGTGCTGGCGCTGTGTACCACGATCACCGCCCAGGCTCCGGTGCTCCATCTGATCGATCCGGGCGGCATCCTGCCCCAGGTCCTCCCGCTGGCCAGCATGGACATTGCCAAAGGTGGCCTGCTCGGCGGCGTCTACGCCTACCTCGACAACAAGAAGCAGATGGTCCTGATTGATGGCACCAACCACCTGCTGCGCATCGCGCACAGCAGGGACGAGCGGGGCGCCTGGCATTTGGTAGTCACCGAATCCACCGACCTGTCCAGCGCGATTGCGCCCGGTGACAGCTCCGTTGGCGTGGTTCCCGACTACCTGGGCAACGTGTGGTTCGCTACTGCCAACGGTGTGGTGGGCGTGTCCAAGATCGGTGGCGGCGTTGCCAGTATTCCCCTCGGGGAACAAGTCGCCAACAGCATCTCGGCGTCGCCGCAAAACCGTGTCGCGGTGGCCACTACCTCTGCCCTGGACGAAATCAATCTCAACGGCATGGGCAACCCGCAGATCATCTGGAGCCATACCTACGACCGTGGCCCCGCCCGCAAGCCCGGACAACTGAGCTGGGGAACCGGTTCCACCCCAACACCATCGTCGACAATGCCGAACCGCAGGTGCACGCGTTGGTCTATCAATCCGGCACCGGCGCCCTGATTTGTCAGCAGACAGTCCTGACGCTGGGCGGCCCCGGTAGCGAGAACTCACCGATCGGTGTCGGCAGCTCGATGTTCATCGCCAGCACCTACGGCTATCCGTATCCGGCGGTTCCGCCGGGTGCTGGTCCGGCCGTTCCGGCAACGGCGCCGTTCGTGGGCGGCATGACCAGGGTGGATATTGACAACCCTGGCCCAGGCTGTCACACGGTGTGGGAGAGCAAGGTTCGCAGCGCCGCGCTACCGCATCTGTCCACCGGAGACGGACTGATCTACACCGTCACCCGCATCGGATTTGACCAGACGACGCCGCTGGATATCTTCGCCTACTCCGTCATCGACCCCAATACCGGCAAATTGCTACACCAGCAGCCGAAATCGGCCACCCTGCTCACCGACCCGATTCAGACCTCGTCCATGGTGCTGATGGGCAACAAGATCATGCAGGGCAGCATCACCGGGATCGGCCGTATCGGCTAGGAGGACTCCTGCCCGAACGTCATCATGTCCAAGTTCCAGTAGCCACGCATGCTGTCGATCAGCCCCTGATCGTTGACGCGGTAGGTGAACACCCCGCGTACCTCACTGGTGAAGCCGCCGTCAAACTTGCTGTGTAGCACCAGAATATGGGCGATCTCGTTGGGTGAGCTGGAGGGGAAGGTCTCCTCGCAGGTGATCGTCAACTGATTCACGGCGATGTTGGTGTCGTAGAAGATACCCACTGCTTCTCGGCCCCGCACACCGGTGACATCCGGATTCGTGACGGACTTGCCGATCGGATCCTCGACGACCACGTCGTCGGCCATCAGCGCCAGCCAGCCCTCCCGATCATGAGCCTGCACGCACCGCCACGATGACTGCGACGCGGCCAACGCCGGGGATTGGGTGGTTTGGGTCATGGTTGTCCCTTCGCCAACAGGTACTTCAAAGCCGGCCGGACTACCGATCGGCGTCCGAGTACCGGATGACGCCTCGAATGTTCTTGCCGTCCAGCATGTCCTGGTAGCCCTCGTTGATCTGCTCGAGGCGGTACTGGGTGGTGACCATGTCGTCGAGGTTCAGCTTGCCGGCTTTGTACATCGCCAGCAGCTGCGGGATGTCGTACTGCGGGTTGCCGCCACCGAAGATGGTGCCCTGCAGGTTCTTCTGCATCAAGGTGAGCATCGCCAGGTTGATGTTGACATTGGTGTCCAGCAGGCTGCCGATCGCGGTCAGCACGCAGGTGCCGCCTTTGGCCGTGACGGTCAGGTAACTGTCGATGTCAGCGCCCTGCAGTTCACCAACGGTGACGATCACTTTGTGGGCCATCAGACCGTAGGTGACTTCGGCGATGCCCATCAGTGCGGCGTTGATGTCGGGGTAGACGTGGGTGGCGCCGAACTTCAAGGCCTGGTCGCGCTTCCACTCCACCGGGTCGATCGCGAAGATGTAGCGCGCGCCGGCGGCGACGGCGCCTTGCAGTGCGGCCATGCCGACCCCGCCGACACCGATGATGGCGGCATCCTGGCCCGGCCGGATGTCGGCGGTGCGGACCGCAGAGCCGTAGCCGGTGGTGACGCCGCAGCCGACAAGCGCGGCCACCTCAAATGGAATGGATGGGTCGATCTTCACCACCGAGCTGCGGTGCACGACCATGTACGGCGAGAACGTACCCAGCAGCGTCATGGGGAAGACATCCTGGCCGCGGGCCTTGATGCGGAAGGTGCCGTCAGATACCGCGGCACCGCCCAGCAGCCCAGCGCCCAGGTCGCACAGATTGCGCATGCCCGCCTGACATGTCGGACACGAACCACAGGACGGGATGAACGACAGCACCACGTGGTCGCCCGGCGCCAGGTCCTCCACTCCGGGGCCGACCTCGGTGATGATGCCTGCACCCTCGTGACCGCCGAGGACCGGGAAGCCCGCCATGGGGATGCCGCCGGTCACCAGATGGTGGTCGGAGTGGCACATGCCCGCCGCTTCCATCTGGATCTTGACCTCGTCCTTGACGGGATCGCCAATCTCGATGTCCTCGATGGACCACGGCTGGTTGAATTCCCAGATCAGTGCGCCTTTTGTCTTCACGGTGGACCTGACCCCATTTCGCCTTTGAATTGAGTAGTGCCAGACCCCATCATGTCGGGCACAAGTAGTGATGAGTGCCACAGGGCACTCCTGACGGTCAGCATAGCGTGCTTAACAAATCAAATGCTTGGTTGGGTGGCTGCGACCGCGTCACCAGATCGGGACGGGTGCCTTACCCAGTGGGTAGTAGCCGGGCAGCTTCTCGCCGGCCAAGCTGCGCTCGATGCGCTGCTGCATGCCTTGGGACAGCTTTCCGGCCTTCATCAGGTCCAGGTACAGCGCCTGCACATGGCCGAAGTCGAAGAAGTCGCGCTGCCATTCGATCTTGGCGTCGGCGTTCAGCCGGAACCAGCTGCCGCCGATGCCGTAGATCTCCTGGCTGCCGCCGTCCCCGTCGACCACGACCTGTTTCCAGAAACCGACGATCTCGCCCTGCTTGTCGTCGATGATGACCTTCTGGTACGGGTACTGCCAGTCCTCGAGGCCCTCCATTTCGAGGCCCAACGCGATGCTGCGGATCTCGTCGATGCCGACGCACATCACGTCCTCTTTGGGCCCGATGTTCCAGCCATAGGTGGCGTCGTCGGCGTAGAACTCCGCCAGCGGCTTCCAGTCGCCTTCGCGTTCGGCCGTTCGGTTAACCTCCAGCCAGCGTTCAACCCAGTCCTCGAGTTCCGCGCGTTCGAAAGACGCCATTGTCCTCAGTCCTCTTTCTCTTTGATGAACAGTGCTTGAGTGGGGCACATTTCGACCGCGCGCTCAACCTCGTCGCGGGCGTCTTCGGGCGGTTCGGAGTCGATGATCTCGACCTTGCTCCGCTTGGGCACGCGAAAAAAGTCCGGTGCCTCCAGTTCGCACATGGCGTGGCCCTGGCATAAATCCAGATCTACTCCGACCCTGAATACTCCTGAGCCCATCGGTCCAAATCCCTTATGCGCTGCGCTTGCGGTAGCGGACTTTGGCTGGCGTCGCGAGCTGCACGACCATCTTGGAGTGGTCATTGCGATAGCTATCGGCGGGCTGCGCCATCTCAAACTGATACTCGCGCAACAGAACCGAGAAAATCGCTTTGATCTGCATCTGTGCGAACGCCGCCCCGACGCAACGGTGCCGTCCCGCGCCGAACGGAATCCAGGTCCACCGGTTGGCGACATCCGCCTGCTCGGGCTTGTTGTAGCGGTCCGGGTTGAACGCGTCGGGTTCGGGGAAGTCCTCCGGGATTCTGTTCGAGATCGCCGGGGATGCCGCGACGAAATCGCCCTTGTGAATCGGGAAGCCCTGTACTTCGAACTCGCCCTGGGCCACTCGCATCAGGATGATCAGCGGCGGATGCAGGCGCAGCGCTTCCTTGACGACATTGTCCAGCTTCGGGATCTGCCGCAGCGCGTGGAAACTTACCTCCTGGCCGTCGGCATAGAGCTCCTCGAGCTCGGCCAACACCTCCGCGTAGACATCGGAATGGCGGATCAACTCGATCAGCGTCCATGACGACGTACCGGCACTGGTGTGGTGCCCGGCGAACATCAGCGAGATGAACATTCCGGTGACCTCGTCGGCCGAGAATCGGGGATTGCCGTCCTCATCCTTGATGGATACGAGTACATCCAGCATGTCGCGGTCGGACTTGTCCTGTGGCGGGTTGGCCAGCCGCTGACTCATGATCTCCTGAACCAGCGCAACGAGTTTCACGCGCGCCTCGTCGCGCCGCTTGAAGCTCTCGATGGGCAGGTACGGGTCGACGTAGCAGAGTGGATCGGTGCCGCGCTCCAGTTCGTGGTAGTACTCGGCGAAGCGGTGATCGAGCTGCTCGCGGAACTTCAGGCCGATCAGACAGGCCGTCGACGTGTAGATGGTCAACTCGGAGAAGAAGTCGAGCAGTTCGATCTCACCCTCGTCGCCCCAGTCGGCGATCATCTTCTTGACTTCGCCCTCGATGGTGGCGGCGTGGCCTTTCATCTGCTCGCCGCGCAGAGCGGAGTTGTGCAGCATCTCTTTGCGCCGCTCGGGGCTGGCATCGAACACCACGCCCTTGCCGAAGATCGGCGTCATGAATGGGTAGGCCTCGGCCTGGTCGAGGTCCTCATCGGCCGAACGGAAGAAGAACTCGTTGGCTTCGGCGCCCGACAAAAAGATGACGTGCTTGTCGACGAGCTGGAACCAGCCGACGTCGCCGCACTCCTCGCGGATGCGCCCCATCAGACCGATTGGATCGGTCCGGAACTCCTCGAGATGTCCGTGTTCTTCTTCGCCGCCGGAAACCCGCGGCACGATCGCTGTGGTCATCTGCTCACTCCTCATCGGCGCTCGTACCTCGCGCCGCATCGTCTTTTCGCGAAGTCATTTGCTCACTCCTCATCGGCGCGCGTACCGCGCGCCGCATCGTCGTTCCGCGAAGTCATTTGCTCACTCCTCATCGGCGCGCGTACCTCGCGCCGCATCGTCTTTTCGCGAAGTCATGAATCCAATGCTTCCTCATCAACTTTCAGTTGCTGACGTTCTTTGGTCGCGGCGAGCGGGGCTTCGGGCTGCAACTCCATGTTGACCACAAAGCCGCCTCGGGGCGTCTCGGCGACGAATGCGATCGCCCGCGCCAGATCGGCTGCCCGCAGGAAGTAGTCGTGGCGCGCCTGGCCCCACTTGGCCCAATCCTCCAGTGCCGGGCCGATCAGCTCGGCCGGCAGGCTCCAGCCCATCGCGGTCTTGGTCGGACCTGGATGCACGATGGACGCGCGCACGCCGGTGCCCTCGAGTTCCATCTGCAGGTTGGTGACCATGGCGACCAGCGCGGCCTTGGCCGCGCCGTACGCGCCCATGTGCGGTCGCTGGCGCAGTGCCACATCGGATCCCACGAAGATCAGGTCCCCGCGTTGACGCTCTACCATGCCCGGTAGCACGGCGGTGGCCAGCCGATTCGCCCCCACTAAGTGGATCTGGATCTGCGATTCGAAAGCGTCCGTTTCGATTTCATGCAATTTGCCGAAATAGGTATCGCCCGCGCCGGTCACCAGGACCTCGATGTCGCCGAGCTGGTCGGTGGCTTGGTGCACAAAGCCTTTGACCGATTGCGGTTCGGTGACGTCGAGCGGCAGCGCAATGGCCTCACCGCCATCGGCACGGATCTTGTCGACGATCTCCTGGCACTTCTCCACCCGTCGGGCGCCCAGCGCGACCGGGAAGCCATGAGCCGCAAGTTCGATTGCGGTGGCCGCTCCGATGCCCGATGATGCGCCGGCAACGATCGCGGGTCTGCGCGAGGGGTGTGGGTCGAACCGGGGCATCAGGAAACCTCCACGGTCATTGGTAGGTTGGCGAACCCGCGGACGTTACTGGAGTGGACGCGGACCGAGTTGGCTTCGTCGACCTCGTAGCCGCGGATCCGTTTGAAGAATTCGGTCAACGCCACTCGGGCCTCCATCCTGGCCAGATGCGCTCCGAGGCAGAAGTGCGCGCCGCTGCCGAAACTCAGTAGCTTCGAACCGATCTCGCGACCGATCTGGTAGTCGTCGGGATTGTCGAACACCCGCTCGTCGCGATGGGCAGACCCGGGCAGCAGCAGCAGGACATCGCCCTCTGGAATGGTGGTGTCATACAGAGTGAGCTCGCCGGAGACCACGCGGGCCAGGATCTGGCTGGAAGTGTCGTAACGCAGGGTTTCCTCGACCCACAGCGGTATCCGCGACAGGTCCGCATAAACCGGGGTGAGCTGATCGGGGTTCTTGTGGCCCCAGAAGGCCGCGTTGGCAAGCAGTTTGGTGGTGGTCTCATTACCGGCGATCACCATCAGGAACATGAATCCGAGGATTTCTTCGTCGGTGAGTCGGTCGCCGTCGATTTCGGCTTCGAGCAACGCCGACGTCAGGTCATCGGACAGCTTCTTGCGCCGCTCGGCGATCATGCTCTGGTAATAGACGATGAGGTTGATCGACGCCTCGATGGCCGACGCCGGTACGTCGTTGACGCCGTCCTCGCGGTGCATGACGCCGTCAGCCATGGCGCGGATGCGGTCGCGGTCGGCCACCGGCACGCCCATCAGCTCTGATATCACGTCCATCGGCAGCTTGCCGGCGAATTCGGCGACATAGTCAACTGTTTCGGAGGCTCCGGATCCAGCCTTCTCCAGCATCACGTCGAGGTGCTGGACGGCGAGTTCGGTCACCCGTGGTTCGAGTTCACGAATACGCCGTGGGGTGAACCCTTTCGACACCAGGGTGCGCAGTCGCAGGTGGCCTGGGTCGTCCATCGCCAGGAACGACATGGTCTTCGACGCGTGCGGTCCACGGGAGATCGGATCCAGTGCAACGCCGTCTCGGTTGGACAGCGTGGTGCTGTTGCGGAAGCCCTGATGCACATCGCCGTGTCGCGACAGTGCCCAGAAGCCGAGTTCCTCGTTGTGGTACAGCGGGGCTTCGTCACGTAGTCGCTGGTAATACGGGTATGGATCCTCGTGAAAATCGTAATCATAAGGGTCTAGCACTAATTCGGGATTGCCTAGATGAACAGTCATGCGCCACCGCCTTCTTCGGAGTCTTGGCCGTGCGACCTGCCGACTCCGGTCAGAATGAGACTCACTACGTCAGCGAGCCGGTCGGCAATCTCGTGATAGGTGAATTCGCCGCTTCCCGCTTGCACCAGAGCGCCATAGAAAGCCATTTGAAGCGCCGAGACAGTACCGGCTTGTGCGCCCGGTCCGATGGCCGATGCGACGCGGCGATGGATCTCTGCGCCGATTCGGTCCCGTACCGCGCGCACCGCGGGATCGGTAGCGCCACCCAGCAATGCGGCCGTGCAGGCGGCCCCGACTTCGGGCTCGTCGGCAACCACCAGCGCCAGATGCCGCAGTGCCTGATCGACCCGGACATGCATGGGGTCGTTGACATCAGTGAAGTAGGGGACCTGCCGGACCAGGTCCAGGTAGACCTCGGCGATCAGGTGGTTCTTCGACGAGAAGTACGTGTAAGCGGTTGCCGGCGCGACCTTTGCCCGGGCCGCCACCATCCGGACCGTCAGATCCGCGAACGAGTTCTCCCGCATCGTCTCCATGCACGCCGCCAGCACCCGCCGGAAGGTTTCCTCCTGGCGGCGATTCCGCGGCATTCTGCCCGCCGGGTGCTGGGCCTGGTCGGCAGCCGAAACCAGTGCATCGCTGGACACATGTCCAACCTAGAGGATGGTCACGAGGTGAAGCAACCCCTCCCGCTAAACAAGCACGTCGGAACGGCTTGTCCTTGCCGATTTGGCCGACCTACTGGATCGGCCCTTGCACCACCGCGGACCGGAGGGCTATGGTTCGGAGCGGAAATATCGGACAGCTGTCCATTCAGACTGATCCTCGGATGACGAGGCTGAGCGCACCTGGTGGGAGTAGTAGATGGCCCTGTTGGCCGACGGCGTTAGCGCACTGTTCATTGACGGCAAGCTCTCGGAAGGCAGTGCGGGCACCTTCCCCACGGTCAATCCGGCCACCGAGGAAGTGTTGGGCGTCGCCGCTGACGCCGACGCGGCAGACATTGGCCGCGCGATCGAAGCCGCACGTCGCGCCTTCGACGACACCGACTGGTCGCGCAACACCAAGTTGAGGGTGCGGTGCATCCGTCAGCTGCGCGAAGCGATGCAACAGCACACCGAAGAACTGCGAGACATCACCATCGCCGAGGTCGGCGCACCTCGCATGCTGACCGCGATGGCCCAGCTGGAGGGCCCGGTCAACGACCTGGCCTTCGCGGCGGATACCGCGGAGTCCTATGTGTGGAATCAGGATTTGGGCCGCGCGGCGCCGATGGGCATCCCCACCCAGCGCACCATTGCGCGGGAGGCGGTCGGCGTCGTCGGCGCCATCACCCCGTGGAACTTTCCGCACCAGATCAATCTCGCCAAGCTGGGGCCTGCCCTGGGCGCGGGCAATACCGTCGTCTTGAAGCCCGCACCCGACACGCCCTGGTGTGCGGCGGTGCTCGGTGAGCTCATCGCCGAGCACACCGATTTCCCGCCGGGCGTGGTCAACATCGTCACCTCCAGTGACCACAGCGTGGGCGCGCTTCTCTCCAAAGACCCTCGGGTGGACATGGTTTCGTTCACCGGCTCCACGGCCACCGGCCGCAATGTGATGACCGATGCCGCAGTCACCATCAAGAAGGTGTTCCTGGAGCTGGGCGGCAAGTCGGCGTTCGTCGTACTCGATGACGCCGATCTGGCTGGCGCCTGTTCGATGTCGGCATTCACCGCCTCCATGCACGCGGGACAGGGATGTGCGATCACGACCCGGCTGGTGGTCCCGCGGGCACGCTACGACGAGGCCGTCGCTGCCGCTGCGGGCACAATGGGGTCGATCAAACCGGGTAATCCAGATGACGCTGGAACCGTATGCGGGCCCTTGATTTCCGCGCGACAGCGGGATCGGGTGCAGGGCTACCTCGACTCGGCAATAGCCGAGGGTGGCACCTTCGCGTGTGGCGGCGGCCGGCCCGAGGGCAGGGATGTCGGTTTCTTCATCGCACCGACGGTTATCGCAGGCCTGGGCAACGATGCCCGGGTAGCGCAGGAAGAAATCTTCGGGCCGGTGCTGACCGTGATCGCCCACGACGGCGATGACGACGCACTGCGCATCGCCAATGACTCGCCCTACGGATTGTCGGGCACCGTGTTTAGTGCCGACCCGGAAAGGGCCGCCAGGTTCGCCTCGCGGATGCGGGTGGGCACCGTCAATGTCAACGGCGGCGTCTGGTACTCCGCCGACGCGCCGTTTGGCGGATACAAGCAGTCCGGCAATGGCCGCGAGATGGGCCTGGCCGGCTTCGAGGAGTACTTAGAGGTCAAAACCATTGCGACGGCGGCTAATTAAAGGAGCGCAGCGTGACATTTGAAAACAAGGTAGCCATCGTCACCGGGTCCGGTGGTGGGATTGGGCAGGCATACGCCGAGGCGCTAGCCCGTGAGGGCGCGGCCGTGGTGGTGGCTGACATCAACGCCGAGGCGGCCGAGGCGGTGGCCAAGCAGATTGTCGCCGACGGTGGCACCGCGATTAGTGTTCCGGTCGACGTCTCCGACCCGGCCTCGGCCAAGGCGATGGCGGACCGCACCCTGGCTGAGCTCGGCGGCATCGACTACCTGATCAACAACGCCGCGATCTTCGGCGGCATGAAAATAGACTTCCTGCTCACGGTGGACCCTGAGTACTACAAGAGGTTCATGAGCGTGAACATGGACGGCGCGCTGTGGTGCACGCGTGCGGTCTACAAGAAGATGGCAAAGCGCGGCGGCGGCGCGATCATCAACCAGTCATCCACGGCCGCTTACCTTTACGCGAACTATTATGGCTTGGCCAAGGTCGGCATCAACGGTCTGACTCAACAACTTTCGCGTGAACTGGGCGGTCAGAACATCCGTGTCAACGCGATCGCGCCCGGCCCGATCGACACCGAGGCCAACCGGACCACCACCCCCAAGGAGATCGTCGACGACATCGTCAAGGGCCTTCCCTTGTCGCGCCTGGGTACGCCCGATGATTTGGTGGGCATGGCCCTGTTCCTGCTGAGCGACCAGGCATCGTGGATCACCGGGCAGATCTTCAATGTCGACGGCGGACAGATCTTCCGACCATGACCTCCACCTCGACGATGCAGTGGGGGCACCTCCCGCTTGCGGGGGATGAAGCGATGAGGGAGGAGCGGCGCAGATGGCTAGCAACGTAAAGCTCGGGTACATCGGCCTGGGCAATCAGGGCGCTCCAATGGCCAAGCGGCTGCTAGGTTGGCCGGGTGGACTGACGGTCTTCGACGTACGTGAAGACGCGCTGGTCCCGTTTGTGGAGGGTGGTGCCACCGCGGCAGCCACGGTTGCCGAAGTGGCCGATGCCGACATCATCCAGATCACCGTCTTTGACGACGCGCAGGTGCGCGAAGTGATTACCGGCGACAACGGCTTGGCGTCGCACGCCAAACCCGGCACCATCATCGCGATTCATTCCACCATCAGCGACGGTACGGCCGCCGAGCTGGCCAAAGAGCTTAAGCCCCAGGGCATTCACATCGTGGATGCACCGGTCAGCGGTGGCGCGGGGGCCGCTAAAAAGGGTGAACTGGCGGTCATGGTCGGCGCGGACGACGAAGCGTTCGAACGGCTCAAAGAGCCGTTCGCGCGCTGGGCGTCGTTGGTGATCCACGCCGGACAGCCGGGGGCGGGGACCCGGATGAAGTTGGCGCGCAACATGCTGACCTTCTCCTGCTACGCGGCCGTTGGCGAGGCGCAGAGGTTGGCCGACGAATCCGGGCTCGACATCATGGCGCTCGGCGAGGTGGTCAGGCACTCCGACGGTCTGAATGGGGGACCCGGGGCGATCATGTACCGAAGCGATGCAAAGGACCTGGCGTCCGA
>JAVROG010000155.1:0-4941 GCA_032162865.1 Mycobacterium sp.
GTTCGGGCTTCGCCCCCGCAATGCGCGACGGATGTTGCTTGGCCAGGTACGGGGCCTGGGACTTTTGGCCCTGCTTAGGGCGGCTCCGGCATGGGTTCGGTTGACCCGCGACGTTATCCGCTTCGACCGCGTCCGCTCCGAAGCCCTGGACGCCATTACCGTCGACGAGTGGTTTGACCGCCTCGGGTTCCCCGCCGCGGTTCGGCGGATCATGCTCAATTCAATGGTGATCGGCTTGCTCAACGAGCTGCCGCACCTTGCCTCCGCGCATGCGTTTGCGGCAGTGCTGCGCACCGGTGCTGACCGGGTGCGCCGCGCTGGCTCTGGCACGATGCGCATCGGCTATCCCACTGTCGACCTGGAGACGTTGTACCTCAAGGGGGCTCGGCGCGTCATGGCCGAACGCGGAGTCGACGTACGGCTGCGGACCCGCGCGGTTTCGGTGGCCTGTGCCGCGGGGCGGGCATCCGGGGTGCGACTGGCCGACGGCGCGACGATCGATGCCGACGCCGTGGTGCTCGCCGTGCCGTCGTGGAACGTGAGATCGCTGCTCGACGAAGTGCCCGGTTCCGAAGACGCCCGGTTGGCGGCCAAACAACTCGAGCCGATCCCGATCATGAACGCCTACGTGTTGATCGACCGCCCACTGGGCACCGTCGCGCCATGGGAGTCATTGCTGGACAGCGACATTGGGTGGGTTTTCGACCGCGACCGCATGCATGGCCCCCGTGCCGACGGCAACCATCTGTATGCGCTGACCACCTGCGCGGCCTACGGCCTGATGACGTTGAAGAACCGGGAGGTGGCCGATCGTCTGGTCGCCGCATTGCGCGCCAGCTATCCGGCCGCTCGTGGTGCCTGCGTGCTGGACGTCACCGTGGTGCCCTGGCCCAAGGCGACGTTCTCGTCACGGGTGGGTATGTCCACCATCCGTCCCGGAAACGCCACGGCGCTGCCCAACCTGGCCCTGGCCGGCGATTGGACACACAACGATTGGCCGACCACCATGGAAGGTGCGGCCCAAAGTGCTTCCCGCGCAGTGAATCTCGTGCATAAGGCACTTACCTCGGGGAGTGCGCAAAACCGGGCCTCGGCAGTGTGACATTCTGTGCCACATGGCTGCACTGCGGGGACGACGGGTTGCCATTACGGGTGGGGCGCAAGGGATTGGCCGGTCGATCGGCGAGGCGCTGATCGCCGGGGGCGCCAACGTGGCGCTCGGTGACGTTCAGGAAGCCGTCGTCAAGCAGACCGCCGCCGAAGTCGGGGCGACCGGTTACCACGTCGACGTAATGGATGCGGCGAGCTTCGAGACGTTTCTGGACCAGGCGACCGACCAGCTCGGCGGCCTCGACGTGTTGGTCAACAACGCGGGCATCATGCCGATCGGGCCGTTCCTCGAGGAAAGCCCCAATGTCACCCGGCGCACAATCGAGATCGACGTCCTGGGTGTCATGACCGGCACGCGGTTGGCCGGCACCCGTTTCGCCAAGCAGGGTTCGGGCCACATCGTCAACATCGCCTCGGTCATGGGCACCCTGGCTTCACCGAACGCGGCCACCTACTGCGCGTCGAAGTACGCCGTCGTCGGCTTCAGCGAGGCGCTGCGTCAGGAGTGGCGGGGCAGCGGAGTCAAGATCTCGGCCATCTGCCCCGGCTTCGTCCGCACCGAGCTGATCGCGGGCATGTCGGCGCCTGGCCCGCTGGAGCGGTTCCTGGTGGTCAACCCGGAGGACGTCGCCACCGCGGTGGTCACCGAACTGTCCAAGGGGGCATCGCGCACGGTGTTCGTGCCCAAGCTCGTCGGTCTGGTATCGCGCGGAACGACCAGTCTCCCAGCACCTATCGTCGACGCGGCGTTCCGCGTATCGGGCGGTCATAAGGTCACCTCGCAGTTGGATCGCGAGAAGCGGGCGTCGTATCAGGCGCGAGTCGAAGGTCGATTCGAAAAAGAGGAGTAATCATGGGGGACACCAACACCCGTATTGAGTTGACCGGTCTGCGGGGCGTTCCCGAGACCGCCCTGAGCGAGGCGCTGCTCGCGACACTGCCCGTCAACGAGGCGCCCGCACCGTGGGAGTGTCGCTGTTCGGCGTTGTTGTGGCTGGGTCGCGGTGGTCGCGCCGCGGCCGCAGCGTTGCCGCCGGCGCTGGCCGACAGCCCGGGGCTTGTCACCGTCGGTGGTTTCGTCCGGTACACCGACACTCCGGTTGGCGCCTACGACGAAGTGCTGGGCATGATCGGCTCCCGCACGGGCCTGCGGCCATGGGGCAACGTGGCTTTCATGTCGGTGAATTCGGAGTCCAGCCTCGTCGGTGGCCGGACCAACTGGGCGATGCCCAAGACGCTGGCCCGGTTCGACGGCGAATTGGCCAATGGGGGACGCATCACCGGCAACGGCACCGATCAGCTTTCCTGGACGGTCAGCGCGACGCCGCGGATAGCGGGCCCGGCCGTACCGCTGAAGACCAAGGCCACTGCGCGCCAGCAATTTGCCGACGGCCGGGTCGGTGATTCGCTGCTCACCTTCAGCGGCCGGATCCGGCCCGCATTCGTCACCGTCGGCGTCTCCTCGGCGGGCCCGTTGCCGACGTGGTTGCGTCCGGGCCTGCACCTCGGCGCGTTCGTCGAAGACGCCACCTTCACGCTCGGTGAACCGCGCTTCAGCTAGCCCCCGACGTGCTAGTCCGATCGCCACTAGTCGGCTTCGTCGCCGTATTCGTCGAACCAGTGCGCGAGCTTGCCGCGTCGGCTGACGGCGCGCAGCCTGGCTTCGGCCGCGGCCCGAGTCTTGCTGGTCGTGACGATCAGTAATTCATCCCCGGTCTCGATTCGGGTGTCCGGCTCCGGAACGAAGGTGAGGCCGTCGCGGATGATCAGCGTGATGACGGCGGGGTCGGGTAGGCGCAGTTCGACGATGGTGACGTTGTGCAGCCGCGACGGCCGTTGCACCGTCATGGTCAGCAGTTCGGCGTCGAGCATGTCCAGGGGAGCGGCTTCGACCTGGATCTCGCGGGTCGCTTCG
Organism: Mycobacterium sp.; assembly: GCA_032162865.1. GTDB lineage: Bacteria > Actinomycetota > Actinomycetes > Mycobacteriales > Mycobacteriaceae > Mycobacterium. The sequence continues at coordinate 3,026 of JAVROG010000155.1, forward strand.
CGCGAAATCAGGCCCAAGAATCGAGCGATCGGGCGAAGGCTGGGCCCCTGAATCAACGTGAAGACCACGACCAGGACGAAAACGATGTTCAGCAGCCGAGAACTGCCCTGCACACCGGCCACGATCGGAAAAGTCGCCAACACGATCGGGACCGCGCCGCGCAGTCCCGCCCATGACAAGAAGATCTGGTCCCGCCACTGAATGCGGAACCAGACCAGCGACCCGACCACCGACAACGGTCGCGCCACCAGCAACAAGACCAGCCCGATGACGATCGCGGGCACCAGGTCCACTGCCAATTCGCTGGGGTCGACGAGGAGGCCGAGCAACACGAACAGGCCGATCTGCGCCAGCCAGCCGACTCCTTCTGCGAACGACCGGGTCGCCGACCGGTGCGGCAGTCCCGAGTTCGCCAACACCACCGCGGCCAGATACGCGGCGATGAATCCGCTGGTGTGGGCGTCGCCGGCGGCGGCGAATGCGACCAGACCCAACCCGAAGGTTGCGATCGGATACAGGCCCGATGCCGGCAGCGCGACCCGTCGTAGGCCGAGGGCGCCGAGATATCCGACCACCAATCCGATCGCGGACCCGCCCAGCAGCTCATAGACCAGATCGGTGATCGCGCCCTGCGGTTCGAAGTCGAACGGCACCACGCTGAACATGAGCACCAGAATCACGCCGGGCGCGTCGTTGAATCCCGACTCCGCCTCGAGCAGGCCGGCGATGCGCCGTGGCAATGGCAGCACCCGGAGCACCGAGAAGACCGCCGCGGCGTCGGTTGAGGAGACGATGGCTCCGAGTAGGAGCGCCAACTGCCAGTCGATGTGCAGCAGCAGGTGCGCGCCCACGGCGGTGATCATCGTGCTGATGACCACGCCGATGCTGGCCAACACGGCCGCGGGCGCCAGCACCTTGCGGATATCGCTGAACCGGGTGGTCAAGCCGCCTTCGACGAGGATGACGGCCAGCGCCGCGGTGCCCACGTTCCGGGCCAGCACCACGTCGTTGAACTGCAGACCCAGCCCGTCCTCGCCGATTGCGACGCCGACCAAAAGGAAGAGCAGCAGACTGGGGAACCCGACAACGGTCGCCACGCGGGTACCGACAATGCTGGCCAGCAGCACGAGGCCGCCGATCGACAACGTCAGATACAACTGCTGCAGGGTCATTTCGTGTCAGTAAATCAGCCCGGGCCTACGGGCCGCTCGTTGCACAGCGCACCGTGTCCGCACGCTCGGCATACGCAAAGATAGGTATGTGACTAAGCGGAAGTTGCGAATCGGGATTGCCGGCGCCGGCAATGTCGGCCGTTCCGTTGCGCAAGAGTTGCTCGACGCCGGGCAAAAGATCCTCTTGATCGAACGGCAACGTCGCAACTTCGAGCCGCACAAGGTCCCGGACGCGGATTGGTTTTATGCGGATGCCTGCGAAATGACCTCGTTGCAGGAGGCCGGTATGCAGACGTGCGATGTGGTGATCGCCGCAACCGGGGACGACAAGGCCAACCTCGTGGTGGGCCTGCTGGCCAAGTCCGAGTTCGGCGTGCCGCGGGTGGTAGCCCGGATCAACGACGTCCGCAACGAGTGGCTGTTCGGCCAGGCGTGGGGGATCGACGTGGCCGTCTCCACGCCGGGCGCCATGGTTGCCGGAATCGAGGGCGCCATCGATGTCGGCCACCTGGTCCGGTTGATGGGACTCCGCGAGGGTCGGACGGCGCTGACGAAACTCACACTTCCCGAGGACAATCCGTTGGTCGGGCTGCGGGTGGGTGAGCTGGATCTACCGAAGAACACCGGCCTGGTCAGCCTGGTCCGAGCCGACACCGTCATAGTTCCTCGTCCCGAGGAAGTGCTCGAGGGAGGCGACGAGATGCTGTTCATCGCCGACAACGCCCGGGAGCGCGCACTGTGGGC
>JAVROG010000156.1:0-3044 GCA_032162865.1 Mycobacterium sp.
ACCACAGCGGAACTGGCCGCGAGGATCGGCACCGGCCACCGCACCACGCTCGCGCCGATCCGCCGATACAGATGCGCCTTGGCCGCCGATTTCGGTTCGAAGAGCCCGAACAGGCTGCCCACGGTCAGTATCGCCGGGCCGAGCGTCATCGCTGCGGCGATGGTGAACAACATGGTGATGGCGACGGCCGGTCCCATGGTGTGGAAATAGTTGAGACGCGCGAAGGTCAGGCAGTAACACGCCCCCGCGATGGTCAGGCCCGAGCCGATGATGATGGGCGTGATGCCCTTGTAGGCGATGTAATAGGAATCTTCTCGGCTTTCGCCGGCCTGCCGGGCCTCGTGATAACGCCCAAGCAGGAAGATGCCGTAATCCGTCCCTGCTCCCAGCGTCAGCGCGATCACGATGTTCACGGCGAATGACGAGAGTTCGATGTAGCCCAAATGTCCGAGGGTTGACACCACCCCCTTGGCGACCAGCATCTCGATCAGAACTCCCGCCAACGGCACCAACAGGGTGGAGAAGCGGCGGTAGACCATCAGCAGCATTGCGAGGATGAGGAAAATCGTCACGATCGTGACGTTGTTCAGGCTCGCGTTCGCGATGGAAAGCGTGTCGGAGGCGAGCGGTGCCGCGCCGCTGACGTAGATCTTGAGTCCCGGCGGGGGGGTGTCCTTCTTGATGATGTCCCGCACGGCATTGACGGACTCATTCGCCTGTATTTGGCCGATATCGCCCGCCAGACGCAACAGCACGTACGTGCACTTGCCATCGACGCTCTGCGCTCCGGCAGCGGTGAACGGCTTGCCCCACAGATCCATGACGTATTGCACGTGCTTGGTGTCGTGCTTCAGCCGAAGCATCAAGTCGTCGTAATAGTGATGATCCTGATCGCCCAACGGCCGGTCGGCCTCCAACACGACCATGGTCAAGTTGGTCGAGTTGGATTCGTGGAACTTCTCCCCGATATGGAGCAATGCCCGCTGCGAGGGCGCGTAATGCGGAACCATCGGTCCGGCGAGTTCTTCGGCGACCTTCTCTACCTGGGGCATGAAGGTGTTCGTCGTGACGGCGATAAGCGCCCAGAAGACGATGATCGGGATCGCAAGGATGCGGACCATTCTCGGGACGAACGGTCGTTTCGCTCTGGGCTCGTTCAGGGGCTCATTCACCGGCTCGCTCATGCGGATTTCACTATGCAGAAGACATGCGCATCCTGATGGTCGTCGGTCTGTTCGTTGCGGACAATGCCATCCACCCGTATCCGGCAGCCGACCTGACCACCATGAACCTGCGCCGAGATGCTGCCGGACACCACAGTGAGCGTGGTCGTTTCGGTATGCGACCACGGCAATGTCGTGACATCGACCCGATGCGGATGCCCGTCGACGTCTGCGTAGACGAGCATCCCCCCGTCCCCGGGGGAGCCGAACAACTCATAGGTGAGCTGTTTCGGATTGAATTCGGGAGGTGCTTGCGGCCCATTGACGGTAATGACCGGCGTGGGCTCGGAGAACTGGTGCACCTTCCACATGCACACCAGACCCACGGCGATGACAACGACAGCGACCAACGGCATCCAGGCTCGCGCCAAGACGGTCCTGCCGACTGAACGGGGGCTCATTGCGTCGCGCCTACCGGAGTTGCTTTTCGTAGCCGCCTTTTGAGCCTCGCGCTGCTTAGCACTCGGAGGGCTAGGTTCGTGGAGGTAAACATCGGGATCACCCCCAGGAATGTCCGCTCGGAGGGAGTCGCGCCATGCAGGTGTTCGAGACTGCCGAACACATAGAAGCACCCCAGCATGAAGATCATGCCGGGGATGGCAAACGCCATAGGGGATCCGCGATCGGCAACGACCTGCCTCGCATAATCAAGCTCGTCCTCCGACATGGGTTCGCGTTTGCGCAATTTGCGCACGACGGCTGTAGCGCTGCCAATTTCTTCACTTATCGGAGTCGACTCCCGGTGGCGCAGCCGACTCACATACAGGGATGCCACGGCCGCCAAAACCAACACCAGCGCGAGGGAGACCACGGCCAACAGACCAAACAGACCTGTGAGCACGTCTGGCACCTCCGCTCCCGCCTTCCGGACAATGCGAACTTAGAGAACACTATCGTCTGCTATAGAAGACTCATAGAAACTACCCCAACAGCCCGGATCTCTCCATCGCAGCTGGGGGTTAGCCGCCGCGGAAGCTCGACGCAGAGCCGATGGCGGCGACCCGCAGCGCCCGGCTTCCGCCGCGCTCGCGATCGACGCAGAGCTTAGATCTAAGGTGCGGTGAGCTGGGCGATGATCGCCTTCTTGTCGATCTTGCCGATCGGCGTGGTGGGCAGCGTCGGCAGCGCGACCAGCTGGTCGAGCCGGGCGTGGGTGGCCACTCCGCGCTGGTCGAGATGGGCGTTCAATTCGGCCAGTGTGGCCGGTGGACCCGCGAAAACCACGGCGGCACAGATTCTTTCACCAAGGTCGGGGTCGGGCAGCGGTACCGCCGCAACCGACCAGATGGCCGGGTGGGTCAACAACTGTTCTTCAATGTCCAGCGCGCCGATGGTTTCGCCGCATCGGCAGATCACGTCCTTGACGCGACCGGTGACCACCACGTACCCGTCGTCGCGGAGGCGGACCAGGTCGCCACTGCGGTAGAAACCGTCGGAGTCGAAACAGCGCTCGTTGTCCCGTCCGGCGCGAAAATATCCGTTGATTGTGTAAGGCCCGCGCACCAGTAGTTCGCCTTCTTCGCCGGGCGCAGTCGGGGCGCCGTCGGCGTCGACGACCCGCACCTCGTCGGCCGGGCTCAACGGCCGGCCCTGAGTATTCTCGAGCAACTCCGGCGGATCGTCGAGGCGGGTGAAGTTCAGCAGCCCTTCTGCCATTCCGAACACCTGCTGCAGGCCAGGGGTCAGCGCCTCGCGGACCCGTCGGGCATCCTCGGGTTCCAGCTTGGAGCCACCAACTTGCACCAGCCGCAGCGACTTTGGCGTCACTGGCTCCCAATCGCAGGCCTGCGACCACAGTTTGGCCAATGCCGGCACCAGCGC
>JAVROG010000157.1:0-2732 GCA_032162865.1 Mycobacterium sp.
ACGCTAGGAATCGATCCTTCACTCCAAGGCGACAACAGTGCTCACCGGCTGGCGGCTCGGTGATCAGCCTCCCGCTCAAGAACCAAGATCCCTGCTAAGGACACGCTGATCGGTTCCCATTAGACGCGAAGAACTCCTAGTGGCCCGCGTGGGACAGGTCGATGGCGTACTGACTCACGAAGGTGCCCGCCGGCGGATCACCTTTGCCGCATGTTCCGTCGGATTCACCGGGACGCTTGATCCACAAATAGGCGTCGGCGTGCGCGCCCCCCGTCGCCGCGGTCGGCGGCGTGCCCAGTGCCCGGCCGCTGGGGTTGCACCAGTTGAGCCCGGTGTCTGGGGCCGGTCCAAGACCGTTGCGGGACGTATCGACCACGTAGTGCGAACCGTTCGTGAGACCCGAAATCGCCTCGCCGTAACCGATTTCGTCCTCGGTGGTGAAGAAGTTCGCGGTGTTGAGGCTGAAACCCCGCGCGCGGGCGGCACCGGCCTGATTGAGCCTGGCGGCCATGTCCTCGGCGCTGTGCCAGCGCAAATGTCCAGCATCGACGTACACCGCCGCGGCGGGATTGCGGGTCAGCGTCTCGACGGCGTACCGAATCAAGTCGTAGCGTTCCTGGCGCTGGTCGCCCGACAGGCAGTCGGCCATGGCGAGCGCATCGGGTTCGACGACGATCGCCGCCGGCGACGAACCCAGGTCTGCGGCGATGCCGTCGATCCAGCCTCGGTATTCGCCGGCCGACCCAAACCCTCCCGCTGCGAAACTGCCACAGTCGCGGTGTGGGATTCCGTAGAGCGTGAATACCGGCATGGCCCCGGCAGCCGCCGCGTCGCCGGTGTACTTCGCGACCGTGGCAGCCGAAGAGCCCGGAACGATCCAGTACGCCTGCGGTGTGTTGGCGACGGCGGTCAACTCAGCACTCGGCGGATTGGCACTCTGCGCGGCGCGCATAGCCGCCGAATTGGGATTGACATAGAAGGGCATGCCGGCCAATGGGTTGCCATCACCGGCGGCCAAGCGCACCGCCGGGGCGGGACCAACCTGCTCCGGGTCGGCAGGGAGACCTATGCCGACAAAGGCCACAACAAAGGTCGCAACCGTGAGGAAGGGGGCGATCCACCGCGCGACTGCACCAACAGCTGAGAACATCACCTGAGGAAAATTAGCGCCCCAGAGCAGCGAGCGCCAGTCGACTTAGGGTGAGCTAAGAGACGCCGGATACGCTCGAGCCGTGTCCAAGCAAACCGAACCCCTAGCCAGCGAGTCCTCGAGCACTGGATTCGACGCACCGAAGAGCCTGCGTGAATACGCAAAGACCACCGTGATCAACACGGTGCCGCCGGTGATTGCGTACTACGGACTCCGCCTGTTCGAGGTAACGCCCTACTTGGCCCTGGTGGGCGCGATCGTCGTCGCCACCTTGCAGGGTGTGTATATCGCGGTACGCAAGCACAAGTTCGAACCTGTCAATATCGCCGTGCTGGTGTGCGCCGCGGTCTCACTGACCGTCGCGTTCACCACCAAGAACCCTCGGATCGTCCAGGTCACCGAACTCATCCCCGCCACCTTTCTGGTTTGGTCCGTAGTCATCAGCGGCCTGGTGCGCAAGCCGACCTCCAAGCTGATCGCCGGTGCGATCGTGCCCGGTCTCGCGGACGCGGCTTTGCCGAAGCGGGGCTGGACGGAGCAGGACATCCGCGACTGGCACCGTCTGCACAGCCGGCTCTGCGTTCGCCTCGGACTGATCTGCGGCATGTTCCCGGTCGCTGCGGTCGCCTGGATTTTCACGTTGCCGGTGGACTTGTCGCAGATTCTCATCGTGACGATCGGCCCGACGTTCCTCGTTGTCTGTATCGCCACCGCCACCGCCCTTTTTCGTAGGTTCGTCCGCCAACGGGACGAGGCGGCCGCCGAGCGCGCGAGCCTGCCAGCAGACGTGCAGTGACCCGGCCCGCCGGGCAGCAGGCAACCCGTTGACAGTGACTGCCATTGCGGCATAGCGTGCCGCTGGTCACCGTCCAAGCGGGAGGTCGCCATGAGTAGTCCGTCCAAGCTTCGTGTCATCCAATGGGCAACCGGAGGCGTCGGCAAAGCCGCCATCGAGTGCGTCCTGAACCATCCGAGGCTGGAACTGGTGGGATGCCGGGTACACAGTGCGGGCAAGAACGGCGTCGACGTCGGGCAGTTCTTGGGCACCGCCGAGCTGGGCGTCACCGCCACCACCAGCATCGACGAGGTGCTGGCCACCGACGCCGACTGCGTCATGTACAGCCCGCTGGTACCCAACGACGACGAAGTCATCGCGATCCTGCGCTCGGGCAAGAACGTGGTCACCCCGGTCGGCTGGGTGTACCCCGACCTGAGCAACCCACGCGTTCAGGCGATCGCCGACGCCGCGCTCGAAGGTGGGGTGACGCTGCACGGATCGGGAATTCATCCCGGCGGCATCACCGAGCGATTCCCGCTGATGGTGTCGTCACTGTCGTCGGCGGTCACTCACGTGCGTGCCGAGGAATTCTCCGATATCCGCACCTACAACGCACCGGACGTGGTGCGCCACATCATGGGCTTCGGCGGCACCCCCGAGGAAGCGATGCAGGGACCGATGGCCGATCTACTCGAGGCGGGTTTCAAGCAATCCGTGCGAATGATCGCTGACCACATGGGTTTTCGCATCGAACCCAACATCAGAACGATTCAGGAGATCGCGGTCGCGACCGGCGACATCGAT
>JAVROG010000158.1:0-8352 GCA_032162865.1 Mycobacterium sp.
GTGGCGATCCGGGTGACATCGTGATTTCCGATGAACGTCAGCGGCACAAAGGTGTCGAGGAATGTGTTGTGCCGCTGCATGGCCCAGTCCAGCTCGAAAAAGTTGCCGTCGTTGAGGCCGCTCCAAATCGCCTTCCACAGCTCGTACTGGGTGGCCGAGTCGAACCGTGCGGCGTTCACCACCGCGGCGTAGTCGCCATGAATGAGCTCGCCGACGAACCACACGTCCGGATGACGTTGCCGGATCTGGGGCAGCACCCTGGCCCAGAATTGTTGCGGCACTGCATAGGCCGCATCAAGGCGCCAACCGTCGGCGCCACGGTCCAGCCAGTGCGCCATGACGTCCACGACATAATCGACAACGTCGGGGTTGTCGTGGTTGAGGGCAATCAGCTCGGCATGGCCTTCGAAGTTCGCGCCGCTGAACCAGCGTTCCGACGCGGGTTCGCGGTAGCGGGGGAAGTCCACACCGACGTGGTTGAACACACCGTCGAGCAAGATGCGCAGACCCCTGCGGTGTGCCTCGGCAACCAGGTAGTCGAAGTCGTCGTCGTCACCGAGCCGCGGATCGATGCGATAGTGGTCAGTGGTGTCGTAACCGTGTGTGCGCGAGGCGAAGATCGGCCCCAGCGCGACGCCGGATAACCCCAATGCAATGGCGTGGTCGAACCAGTCGACGAGTCGCCGAAGCCGATGTTCCCCCGGCTCCGGCGGTTGTTCCGCGGGGAAAGCCCCGACGAAGCCCAGGGGATAGACCTGCCACCAGATCGCGTGCTCGATCCAGGTGGGTCCGGTCATCGGCACTCGATCAGCCGACAGCCGACAAGGTCTCGGCAGTCATAATCGCCTGTGCCACACCGGAAACGACGGCAGCGACCTTCAATGCCTCCAAAACGGCCTCCCGGTCGACACCCGATTCACACAGTGTGTGCTCGTGGGCGACCATACCGTGCGAGCATCCGTTGATCGACGATACGGCGAAGCTCCAGAGCTCGAAGGTGGCCTTCTTTGGCTACCGCAGTGCAATGCGTGGCGGGTGGATTGGGGATGACGCTGATATCGGAGAGTGCCGTGGCCGTCGAGACGGCGCGCAGCGGGGTCGCGCTTGCGCAATTCGCCGCACCACGCCCCGGACGACGGATCGGACTGGTGTTTCGGGCCTCCAGCGGCCGCGACGACGCCTACCGGCGACTTGCGCGGATCATCGGGGAGCACGTCTGGGATGAACACCCGGTACGCCTCGTCAAATAAGGCCTGGGCCGAGGCGTTAGGTTCGGCCTATGGAGAAGGTCATCGTCGTGCTCAGGCGTGCCGATTCGAATGACGAGTGGTGTGCGCGGCTGCGGGGTCCAGTCGCCGACGAATTGTTGCGGCTGGGCCTTCCCGGGCTGTCGGTGAATGTCAGTGACAACCCGGTGCGAGAGTCGCTGATGACCCTGACGACGCTGGACCCGCCGGTCGCCGCACTGATGAGCCTGTGGACCCCGCAATGTTATGGCCGGCAGGTGGTGACGGCGTTGCGCCAGTTGGCCGCCGAATGCGAACACCTCGCCGCCTACCTGGTCACCGAGTCGGTCCCGATGGCGGGTCCGAAATCCGAACCCGGTTCGCGCACAGCAGGCTTCGCCAATATCGCACTACTTCGCCGCCCTGCCGATCTCGACCAGGCGACCTGGTTGAACAGGTGGCAACTCGACCACACTCCGGTAGCCATCGAGACACAGTCGACGTTCGGCTACACGCAGAACTGGGTGGTACGGACCCTGACCCCGGACGCTCCGGGACTTGCCGCCATCGTCGAAGAGTTGTTCCCGTCGGAGGCGGTCTCCGATCTCCAGGCATTTTTCGGGGCCGCTGACGACGCCGACCTGCAGCACCGAGTGGGCCGGATGGTAGCCAGCACATCGGCATTCGGTGCCAACCAGAACATCGACACCGTGCCCACCAGCCGCTACGTGATCAAGACGCCTTTCGAGGATTGAGGAACGCACATGACAACACTCGACGAAGCGGTGGCGCTGGCAGCATCCGAAAGTGGCCTGGCGGTGATTTCCACGGTTCGCGCAGACAGCACCGTTCAGGCTTCCTTGGTCAACGTCGGCCTGCTGCCGCACCCGGCCGGGGGAGCGCCCGTCCTGGGCTTTACCACATACGGCAAGGTCAAGCTCGCCAACCTGCGGGCGCGCCCGCAACTGGCCATCACGTTCCGCAACGGCTGGCAATGGGCCACGGTCGAAGGTCGTGCGGAGTTGGCCGGCCCGGATGATGCGGCAGCCTGGCTGACTGACTCCGACCAATTGCGGCTGCTGCTCCGCGACGTGTTCGCGGCGGCAGGCGGCACACACGACGACTGGAACGAGTACGACCGGGTGATGGCAAAGGAGCGTCGGGCGGTGGTGCTGGTCCAGCCGACCCGGGTCTACAGCAACGGCTGAGCTCCACGGTTAGGCTGCACCCGTGACGCTGCTGATCGACGACCAAAACCGGGTACGCACCCTGACGCTGAATCGGCCCGAGGCGCTCAACGCTTTCAACGAAGCCTTGTACGACGCGACCGCGCAGGCGCTCTTGGACGCCGCCGAGGATCCAGAGGTCGCCGTCGTGCTGCTGACCGGCGCCGGTCGCGGCTTCAGCGCCGGTACCGACCTGGCCGAGATGCAGGCGCGCATCACCGACCCGCATTTCCAGGAAGGAAAGTACGGCTTCCGTGGACTGATCGAGGCGCTCAGCGCCTTTCCGAAGCCACTGATCTGTGCCGTGAACGGCGTCGGATTGGGCATCGGCACCACCATCCTCGGCTATGCAGACCTGGCTTTCATGTCGTCGAACGCGCGCCTGAAATGCCCCTTCACCAGTTTGGGTGTGGCGCCGGAAGCGGCCTCGTCCTACCTGCTGCCGCAACTGGTGGGTCGGCAGAACGCCGCCTGGCTGCTGCTGTCCTCGGAATGGGTCGATGCGCAAGAAGCGCTACGGATGGGTCTGGTCTGGCGGGTCTGCGAACCCGAGGAGCTGCTCACCGAGGCACGCCGGCACGCCGAGATCCTTGCCGGGCGGCCAATCTCCAGCCTGATGGCGGTCAAGCACACCATGCTCGAGCCACTTCGTCCCGAGATCGCCGCGGCGACGGCACGGGAAAACGCCCACTTCGCCGAATTGATGGGAGCACAGGCCAACGCCGCGGCGCTGGCGGACTTCAGCAACCGGCCTCGTTAACGCGACGGGCTCAGTTCGGCCTGGTCCACTCGGGAGGCCGCCAGGATCGCCCGCAGCGTACGACGGCAGCGGCCGCAATCACCGCCGGCCCCGCACGCAGCGGCGATTTCCTTGGAGGTGGAGGCACCACCCGCGACGACGTCACAAACGGTTTGGTTGGTGGCTCCGACGCACAGGCAGACGTACATCAGCAAACGCCAATCAGGTGGTTACGCACGGCATCCCGGGACATCAGGGAGGCCGGCGGTGGCGCCGAATGCACAGGCCACATATTAGTGGAGTCTAACCTAAGTAGCTTAGTAGAGTCTAACCTAAGTCAAAGTCGCGCTGCCGGATCTCGCGTGAAACGAACGTGCCGGCGGCGCCGTAAATGCTGCGCCGATGGCTGTGAATGGCACTAGATTTAAACCGGCGCCCGCACAGGTGCTGCTACACGCCGCACGGCTCGCTCCAGCCCAGCCCGCCTGCGGTGACATGACCGCCTTCGGACCGTAGGAGTGATCATGCAAGGTGATCCGGATGTTTTGCGCCTGCTCAACGAGCAGTTGACCAGCGAGCTCACCGCCATCAACCAGTATTTTCTGCACTCGAAGATGCAGGACAACTGGGGGTTCACCGAGTTGGCGACCCACACCCGCGCTGAATCGTTCGACGAAATGCGGCACGCCGAGGCGATCACCGATCGCATCCTGCTGCTGGACGGCCTGCCCAACTACCAGCGAATCTTCTCGCTGCGCATCGGCCAGACGCTGCGCGAGCAGTTCGAGGCCGACCTTGCTATCGAGTACGAAGTTTTGGACCGGCTCAAGCCGGGCATCATCATGTGCCGCGAGAAGCTGGACAGCACCAGCGCCATCTTGCTGGAAGGGATTGTGGCTGACGAGGAATCCCACGTCGACTACCTGGAGACGCAACTGGAGCTGATGGAAAAGCTGGGCGAGGAGCTCTACTCCGCCCAGTGCGTCTCGCGCCCACCGAGCTGATCTCCACCTGAAAGAGGGGCACAGGCGCGCCCGCTACGATCGGACGCCGACTGGAAGGCCCCCTTTGAAAGTACGAGAAGGACGAGAAGGACGAGCTAGCCCGCGAGCAGCGGTCAACTCACCCGCGCCGACCGCTGATTTCGTGCCCAGCGGCACACTGATCACCCCGCAGCGACGCACCTTCATCTTCGTAGCGATAGTGCTCGGCATGTTGCTGGCCGCCCTGGACCAGACCATCGTCGCGACCGCCCTGCCGACCATTGTCGCCGACCTGGGAGATGCCGGCCGGCAATCGTGGGTGGTCACCAGCTACCTTCTGGCCTCGACGATCGTGACCGCGCTCGTGGGCAAGTTCGGCGACCTGTTCGGCCGTAAGCGGGTGTTCGAGGTCGCCGTGCTGTTTTTCGTCGCGGGATCGGTGTTGTGCGGGCTGGCGCAGTCGATGACCATGCTGGTGGGCTCCCGGGCCCTGCAGGGAATCGGCGGCGGCGCCATCACCGTGACCGCCAGCGCGCTGATCGGCGAGGTGGTGCCGCTGCGAGAACGCGGCCGCTATCAGGGCATCCTGGGCGCGGTATTCGGCGTCACAACGGTCGTCGGTCCACTGCTCGGCGGTTACTTCACCGACTACCTGACCTGGCGATGGGCGTTTTGGATCAACGTCCCGGTCTCAGTGGTGGTGATCTGTGTGGCGGCCGCAGCGATCCCGGCGCTTGCCGCGGAGGCGAAGCCCGTCATCGACTACGCCGGCATCGTATTCATCGGCCTCAGTGCCACCGGCCTGACTCTGGCCACCAGCTGGGGCGGCACCGTCTACCCGTGGGGGTCGGCGACGATCATCGGCCTCTTCGCCGGCGCCGCCGTAGCCCTGGGCGTGTTCGTCTGGGTGGAAAACCACTCCCGCCAGCCGATTCTGCCGATCCGGCTGTTCGGCAGCCCGGTGTTCACCGTGTGCTGCGTGCTGTCGTTCGTCGTCGGGTTCGCGATGTTGGGCGCGATGACGTTCCTGCCGACGTTCATGCAGTACGTCAACGGTGTTTCGGCGACCACCTCGGGTCTGCGCACGCTGCCGATGGTGGTCGGCATGTTGGTCACCTCCACCGGCAGCGGCAGCGTGGTCGGCAGGACGGGTCGCTACAAGATTTTTCCGGTCGTCGGTACCGCGCTGATGACGATCGCGTTTGTGTTGATGTCGCGCATGGACGGGTCGACCTCCGCGTTGGTGCAATCGGTCTACCTACTCATCCTGGGTGCCGGCATCGGCCTGTCCATGCAGGTATTGGTGCTCATCGTGCAGAACACGTCGAATTTCGACGACCTGGGCGTGGCTACCTCCGGGGTGAGCTTCTTCCGCACCATCGGTAGCTCGTTCGGGGCGGCCATCTTCGGCTCGCTGTTCGTCAACTTCCTCAACTCGAGACTGGCCTCGGCGCTAGCGGCCACCGGCGCGTCCCGCGATGCGGTGAGCTCTCCCGGCGCGCTGCACCGACAACCCCCCGCGGTGGCCGCGCCGATCGTGCACGCCTACGCCGAGTCGCTGTCGCAAGTGTTCCTGTGCGCGGCGCCGGTCGCCGCGGTCGGTTTCGTCCTGGCCCTGTTCCTGAAGGAAGTCCCATTGCGAGACATCCACAACAGCGCGGTCGACCTCGGTGACGGGTTCGGCATGCCGACCACCGATACACCGGATCGACTGCTGGAGAATGCGATCGCACGCTTGCTGCGCGGCGAACCCGGCGTCCGGCTGCGCAGTATTGCAATGCGGCCCGATTGCCGGCTCGACGTCGCAGGCTTGTGGGCGGTGTTGCGTGTCAATCGCTATGACCAATTCTTCGGGACCGCTCGGCTCACCGACATGGGCGAAAATCTGCAGCTGCCTTTCGAAGTTCTGGAACCCACCTTCACCCGTCTGGTCGCCGCCGGCTACGTAGTGCGCGACGGTGACCGGTTGTGGCTTACTCCCGCGGGGACTCAGCAGGTCGACTACGTGTATGCGCTGCTACTCGAGTGGATCACCGACAAGCTGTCCCGGTCACCGGGATTCGCCGCTCGCCCCGACCGTGACGAGGTGGCAGCCGCGCTCGGACGCGTCGCCTATCGCGTGATAGCGCAACGGGATTGGCCGGAAGACTCACCACAACCGGCTATTGCGGGTCGTTGACCTCGTTCTGCTGATCCCAGCTGCCGGGCAACATCGGCAACGTTGGGCCGCTGCCGTACTCGTCGGTTGCCAGCGTGGTCAATCCGGCTGCCTCAGCAGCCGACTCCCTTCGTTAAGCCTTCCTGGGCGTGTAGTTCAAGCCCAGGGACGGTGGCGGCCCGCCGGGCACCCGGGCGTACCATCTCGCCATGAGCCGAATCGGAACTTTCGCTGACGACGACGTGGCCGGCTGGGTCCGCAAATCACCTGAACTTGGCGGCGCGATGGCCAAATTCAGCCGGGCGGTCTACACCAGCAACCGGTTGCCGCTGCGCACCCGCGAGATTGCCCGCGCGGTCATAGCCGACAACAACGAGTGCACCGTCTGCGCCAACACTCGCGACGCCGATGGGCCGGCTGCTGGTGTCGACGAAGAGCTCTACGACCATGTTGCGCAGTGGCGCACCTGGCCCGGATACAGCGAGCAGGAGCGGCTGGCGGCCGAGTTCGCGCACCGCTTCTCGACCGATCACACCGCACTGCGCGACGACGAGGACTTCTGGAGCCGGGCCAACGAACACTTCTCCGAGGAGTTGCTCGCCGACCTGGCCATCTCTTGCGCACTGTGGGTCGGCATGGGCAGAGTGCTGCGGACGTTGGACATCGGCCAGGCGTGCAAACTGACCTTGCCCAGCCGGGTCTGAGCAGCACCGCCGGGCGGCACGCGCCGGCCGGCGCTGCAGCAGGGCCGCCATGACAGCCACCCCGCTGGCCGCCGCTGCGATCGCCCAACTCGAGTCCGAGGGCGTCGATACCGTGATCGGCACCGTGGTGAACCCCGCCGGACTCACCAACGCCAAGACCGTGCCGGTCGGCCGGATCAACGCGTTTGCCGATCCAGGGCTGGGCGCCAGTCCGTCGTGGCACGCCTTCGCCATCGATCAAACCGGTATTGCGTTCACCGACACGGTCGGCGTGGTCGGCGATCAACGCCTGCGGATCGACATGGCTGCGTTGCGCCTGCTGGGCGACGGTCTCGCGTGGGCGCCCGCCGGGTTCTTCGAGCAGGACGGTACGCCCGTCCCCGTATGCAGCCGGGGAACGCTGGGCCGGATCGAGGCCGCGCTGGCCGAGGCCGGCATTGATGCCCTCGTCGGCCACGAAATCGAGTTCCTCCTGGTCGATCCCGACGGGTGGCCGCTGTCCTCGACGATGTGGGCCCAATACGGCCTTGCCGGAGTGCTCGAGCACGAGCAATTCGTGCGTGATGTCACCGCCGCGGCCACGTTGGCCGGTGTGGCGATCGAGCAGTTCCATCCCGAATACGGGGCCAATCAGTTCGAGATCTCGCTGGCTCCGCAAGCACCGGTGGCCGCGGCCGACCAATTGGTGTTGCTGCGGATCATCGTCGGCCGGGCCGCACGCCGCCATGGACTGCGAGTCAGCCTGTCCCCGGCACCCTTCGCCGGCAGTGTGGGATCCGGTGCCCACCAGCATTTCTCATTGACACAGCAGGAAACAGCGCTGTTTTCCGACGGCACCGGACCCGGCGGCATGAGCGCGGCCGGACAGGCCGCGGTGGCCGGGGTGTTGCGTGGACTGCCCGACGCGCAAGGAATTCTTTGCGGATCGATCGTGTCCGGCCTGCGAATGCGGCCCGGCAACTGGGCCGGGGCGTATGCCTGCTGGGGCATCGAGAACCGGGAAGCGGCAGTGCGCTTCGTCACGGCCGGTCCCGGCAGTCCACACGGCGGCAATGTCGAGGTGAAGATCGTCGATCCCTCCGCCAACCCCTACCTCGCGTCAGCGGCCATCCTCGGACTCGCACTCGACGGCATCAGCAACGAGGCCACGTTGCCGCCGGAAATGACGGTGGACCCGGCGAAGCTCTCCGAAGCGGACCGGGTCGCCGCCGGCACCCTGCTGCTGCCCGAGGCTCAGGTGGAAGTCCTGGCCGCGCTGGATAAATCGGCGATTTTGCGGACTATTCTCGGCGATCCGGTGATCGACATGGTGGTCG
>JAVROG010000159.1:0-12324 GCA_032162865.1 Mycobacterium sp.
TACCATAACTGGGGAGTTCCCCGATTAGCAAGCTCCCATCAGAATGGCCCGCGATGCCACACCCGCCGTCGACCAACCCGCGTAGTTCCGGCCTGAACCACCTCGTTCATCCGCCGATGCGCGCGGACGCACGGCGCAACTACGACGCACTGGTGGCTGCCGCGGACGAGATATTCACCGCACATGGCCCAGGCGCATCCTTAGACGAAATCGCACGTCGGGCCGGGGTCGGCAACGCGACCCTGTACCGCCACTTTCCCGACCGTCGCGATCTCTTGGTCGCGGTCTGCGTCGGCGAAGTCGAAGCGCTGTGCTTAGTCGGCGAAGATCTCCAAGCCAACCCCGATTCCGGCCAGGCGCTCTCCAATTGGCTGCGCGCCTACATCGACCATGTCAGTGCGAAACACGGTCTGGCGGCCGCGTTCGCCACCGGCCGGCGCGACGATTCAGATCTGGTCACCGCATGCCAGTCCGCAGTACTAGCCATCGGCAATTCGCTGCTACAGCGGGCCCAACACGAAGGTGCCGTGCGCATCGACGTCAACCTTCCCGACATCATCACTCTGGTCAACGCCATCGCAATGGCCAGTGAGACTACCGACACCCACGAATCGGAACGAATGCTGGCAATCGTCCTCGCCGGGATCGCCGCGTCACGCCCGGCCAGATCCCACCCAGCAACGCACGAAGGCGCTGGCAAGGAAAAAGGCTGAGCAGCAGAGGCGAAGCCAGACCTCAGCGAGCCGGCGCCGGGTCGATCGGAACGGCGGCAATAGTGCGGTCGATGACGGCGGAAAGTTCTTGAATCGGTTCGGGGCCCGATCCCGCGGGCAACGTCAGGGCGACGTACACCGGACGATCCACCGTGTACCAGGTGGACCTGCCCGCGTCGCCGGCCGATTGCGCGGCAACCTCGAACCACTGCACCCGGTCGACGCCCTGGATCGGCGAGCCCACCACGAAGTCGTCCGGCCGCGCTAGCCCGCAGCGCATGATCACCGGCTCCTTATCCGCTCCTGACCGCCAAGCGCTCGTGCCCTCCGGCGCCGGTTGCGCGACCGCGGCGCGCTCGAAGTGCCCGAGCCGTTGCGGCAGAGCCGCGATCAGCGCCTGGCAATCGGGACTGGCGGAATGCGGCGCGGGCACCGCGGGAATGACAGCCGGTTGCGACGGTGACTGGCGGGTGGCCGCAAAAAGGAGAATCGCCCCGATTGTCGCCACGGCCAGCGCCAGTGCGCCGATGAGCACCGCCCGTGGGGGGCCGTCGGGATCGGAGTCGCCTGTCACTTGGCTGGCCACCTCCGAACTTCGCACCTCACCACTAGACTGACGCGGTCCGCCTGAACGGGCAGGACCCAACTTACCGCAGGTCGGACGCCCGTCCGGGGGCCTGGCACGCTTGGAGGCCGCGGCAGGAGGTGGCGTGCGCGAAGACATGGCGGGGGAGTCCCCGACGCTGGAGCAGTTCGGTGAGTTCGGCGTGATCGAGCGGTTGGTGCGGGGTCGCCGGCAGCCCGCCGCGGTCGCACTCGGGCCCGGTGACGACGGGGCAATAGTGTTATCCGGCGACGGTCGCACCGTGGTGTCGACCGACATGCTGGTGCAGGATAGGCACTTTCGGTTCGACTGGTCCACTCCTTTCGACGTCGGCCGTAAGGCGATCGCCCAGAACGCGGCCGACATCGAAGCGATGGGCGCACGACCGACTGCGTTCGTGGTGGGATTCGGGGCGCCCGGCGCCACGCCGATAGCCGACGTAAGTGCGCTGGTCGACGGAATGTGGGACGAGGCGGACCGGATCGGTGCCGGCATCGCCGGCGGTGACCTGGTCAGCTGCCCGCAGTGGGTGGTGTCGGTGACGGTCCTCGGTAATCTTGACGGCCGGGCACCGGTGCTGCGGTCCGGGGCCCACGCAGGTTCGGTGGTCGCCGTCGCGGGGGAGCTGGGCGGCTCGGCCGCTGGATATGAGTTGTGGCGCAACGAGATTGAGGGTTTCGAAGAACTGCGCCGCCGACATCTGGTGCCGCAGCCGCCCTATGGCCAGGGCGCGCTGGCCGCAGCGGGTGGCGCCCAGGCGATGATCGACATCTCCGACGGGTTGATCGCCGACCTGCGGCACGTCGCCGAGGCCTCCGGTGTGGGCATCGACCTCTCCACTGCGGCGCTGGCCGTCGATCGTGATGCGGTGTCCGACGCGGCTGCCGCCGTCGGCGTCGACGCATGGGCGTGGGTGCTGGGCGGTGGCGAAGATCACGCCCTGGTGGCCTGTTTCGAGAGCGCCGTGCCCGTCGGTTGGCGGGTGATTGGGCAGGTGCTCGACGGGTCGGCGCGGGTGCTGGTCGACGGCGCGGAGTGGAGTGGCTATGCGGGTTGGAAATCCTTCGGGAGCTGACGGCGTCGAGTCCGCCCCTGGGGCTCTCCCTTTCGTTGTGTCGCTAGGGTGGCGCAGTGACCGTCTACGCGATCGCCCAATTGAAATTCACCGACCGGGCGGCCTACGACCGGTACCAGGCGGCGTTCCTGGATGTCTTCCGTCGTCACCGCGGGACACTGCTGGCCGCGGATGAGTCGCCAGAGGTAGTGGAGGGGCAGTGGGACCGGGAGAAGGTGGTGCTGATGTCGTTTCCCGACCAGGCCGCCTTCCGTGGTTGGGCGCAATCGGCAGAATATCAGGAGATCTCGGCGGATCGCCGGGCCGGCGCCGACACGGTGGTGCTACTGGTCAAGGGTCTGCAATGACCGCGCGTCCGCTGAAAGAACTCGTCGAGCAGGGTTGGGCGACGGCGCTGGAGCCGGTGGCCGACCAGGTGGGCCAGCTGGGACAGTTTCTGCGCTCGGAGATCGCGGCCGGGCGACAATACCTTCCTGCGGGCCCGAATGTGTTGCGCGCCTTCACCTATCCATTCGACGACGTCCGGGTGCTGATCGTCGGTCAGGATCCCTACCCGACGCCCGGCCACGCTGTGGGCCTGAGCTTCTCGGTCGCGCCCGACGTGCGTCCGCTACCCCGCAGCCTGTCCAACATCTTCGATGAGTACACCGCCGACCTGGGGCATCCGCGGCCGACCTGCGGCGATCTGACGCCATGGGCGCAACGTGGTGTGTTGCTGTTGAACAGGGTGCTCACCGTGCGTCCCGGCAACGCGGCGTCGCACCGCGGCAAAGGGTGGGAAGCGGTGACGGAGTGCGCGATTCGCGCCCTGGTTGCGCGCGAGCAGTCGATGGTGGCGATCCTGTGGGGACGTGACGCGTCGACGCTCAAGCCGATGCTGGCTGCCGGCAATTGTGTGGCGATCGAATCGCCCCACCCCTCGCCGTTGTCGGCGTCGCGCGGATTTTTCGGGTCGCGGCCCTTCAGTCGTGCCAACGAGTTGCTCGCCGGGATGGGTGCCGAGCCGATCGATTGGCGGTTGCGCTGAATGAGATGACGTCGTTGCGAGCGCACCGGCGCGGCGGCCCCGAGGTGCTGGTGGTCGAACGCGCACCGGTGCCGGTTGCGGGGGACGGCGAAGTGCTGGTCTCGGTGCACGCCGCTGCCATCACGTTCGACGAGCTGACCTGGGAAGAGACGTGGACCCGCGACGGTGTGAGCCGGACACCGGTGATCCCCTCGCATGAGGTCTCCGGTGTCGTTTCGGAAATGGGCTCCGGTGTAACGGATTTCCAGCCGGGCGACGAAGTGTACGGACTGATCGAGTTCGACCGCGACGGCGCGGCCGCCGATTTCGTCGCGATGCCGGCGGCCGATCTGGCGGCCAAGCCGTCGACGGTGTCGCACAGCGCGGCCGCGGCGCTGCCGCTGGCCGGACTGACCGCCGTGCAGGCTTTGATCGACCACGCCGCAGTGCGGCCGGGCGAATCTGTGCTGGTGCACGGCGGTGCCGGGGGGGTCGGTGCGTTGGCGGTGCAACTGGCCGCGATCCTGGGTGCCGAAGTGACCGCGACCATCCGCAGCGATACCGGCGAACTGGTCCGTGGCTTCGGTGCTCGACAGGTAATCGACGTCCGCACAGCGGCTTTCGACGAAGCCGGTGCGCCCTATGACGTCGTGATCGACACCGTTGGCGGCCAGACGCTGGACCGGTCTTTCGGCGTGCTGCGCCGGGGTGGGCGGCTGGTCACGTTGTCGGCGCCGCTCGACTTGTTGAAGAAAGACAGGCCTGCCGAATACGGCGTCACGGCAACGTTCTTCATCGTCACACCCAATCGAAGCCAGCTCGGACAACTCGCCGCGCTGGTGGACGCCGGACGGCTGCACGTGGAGATCGCGCAGACCTTCCCCCTCGCGGAGGGCCGGGCAGCGTTCGAAAGCGGCGCGCGTCCGAGGCGGCGCGCGGGTAAAACCGTGCTCCTGGTGCGGGACTGAAGCTTAGGGGCACACAATGTACGACTTGGACGAAACCATCCGGCAGCGGCGATCGTCTCGCCTGTTCCTTCCCCAGCTGGTACCGCGGCACCTGATCACTGAATCGCTGGAGCTGGCCATGCGGGCGCCGTCGAACTCCAATGTGCAGCCGTGGCATGTGGTGTTCACCTCCGGAGCGGCCCGGGACCGGTTGGTCGAGGCCCTGCTGGAAAAGGCGCGCTCGGAGCCGCCGAAGGTTCCGGAACTGCCCGCGGCATTCGCGCACATGCGACGTGACCTGGGTGGCCAGGTGTACGGCTCGATGGGCATCGCCCGCAGTGACAGTGCAGCCCGGCGCACTGCCGTATTACGCAACTGGGAATTCTTCCGCGCCCCGGTGGGAGGCGTGGTGTTCATGCATGAGGACCTGGGTCTGGTCGACAGCATGGGCGTCGGAATGTTCTTGCAGACCTTCGTGCTGGCGTTGACCGCTCGCGGCCTGGGCACCTGCGTTCAGGTCTCAATCGCCGGCTATCCCGAAATAATCCGGGAGCAACTAGGCATTTCCGCCGAGATGAACATCCTGTGTGGCCTGGCTATCGGCTACCCCGACCCGGGGTTTCCCGGCAACTGTCTGCGCGTGGGTCGTGACAGCCTGGACAAGCACGTGGTGTTTCTCGACGAGTAGAGCCTCAGGAACCCGGGAAGTTGACGTCCTTCGTCACGGCTTTCCATTCCTCGATCGACGCCGACAACGCGGTGATCTTGTCGCGCATCGCCTTCAGGACGTCGCGGCCCAGCAATAACCGTAGCGGCGGATCGTCGAGTTCGGTCACCATCAGCACCGCCTCGGCCACCTTCTTCGGGTCGCCCGGCAGGTGATCGGCGAACTGCTTGATCAGGTCCTTGCGGGCAGCCACATCGGCGTAGTCGGCGATCGGGCTGCCGGATTCCTTCATCGATCGTGACGCCCAATCGGTGCGGAAGGCACCGGGTTCGATGGCGATTACCTTGATCCCCAGTGGCCGCACCTCGGTGGCGAGCGCTTCGGTGACCGCCTCCAGCGCGAACTTGGTCGAGGAATAGTAGGCGTTGGGGGGGTTGGCCACCAGTCCGGTCATCGACGAAATATTGATGATGTGGCCCGAGCCGCGGGCACGCATCGCAGGCAGCACCGCCTTGATCATGTCGACGGCGCCGAAGTAGTTGACGTCGAACAGCTTTCGGACTTCGGCGTCCTCGCCCTCTTCCACCGCGGACAGGTAGCCGTGACCCGCGTTGTTGACCAGGACGTCTAATCCGCCGAACGCCTCATCGGCCGCTGCCACCGCGGCCGCGATCTGGCCGGAATCCGTCACATCGAGTGCGACAGCCAGGGCGCGATCACCGAACTCGTCGACGAAATCCTTTACCGTGTCGGCCCGTCGCGCAGTGACCACCACGCTGTGGCCGGCTTCCAATGCCGCGTGGGCGATTTCGCGTCCAAAACCGGTGGAGCATCCGGTGACCAGCCAGCGCGCCATCTCAGACCGTCCCTTCCGGCAGGCGACGCAGATACGCCGCACGGCGGTCCGCCAGTTCGGTGGCCCGGGCCTGCTCGGTCACCCGAGGCAAGTACGGTACTTCGGCCTCGAGGAGGTCCAGCTTGACCACCCGCCCGCGGGCGCCGAGGTCTTCGCGCGGCCCGCTGCCGCCGAACTCCGCCATCCGCAGCGTCAGGATGCCTTCGCGAAGCCCGTCGGAGTCGATCCAGTTCGCCAAGCCGGGATCTTGCGCCGCGATCACGTAGGTGTAGCTGCCGTCTTCGTTGGCCACCGACTGCGACTTATTGAGGCTGCCGGTGCGGTCGATGATGTCCAGCGTGGTCCCCCAGATATTGCTCAGCGGGACCGTGAAGTATTCGGCCCCACCGTCGTTGAGGTCGACCACGAACGCCTCGTCGGGGGCCAGGTCGAACCGGCCCATCACGTAGACCTGGTTGCGCATTGCGCCGACCTTGTCCGCCGACCAGGCCAAGTTGAAGTGGTTCGGCGGCATCTTGTAAACGCCATGGCTGAGCTTGCCGGTGAAGTTGGCGAAATACGCCATCATCGACGCCGTCGCCTCGGCCTGCTCATCAAGGGTGCGTGCGGGCGCCACCGTGGGGCCGCCGAGCCGTTGCACCTCAAAACTGTTGGGGTCGTCGCGAGCCCAGTCCAGCAGCACGTCGCGGATGTAGAACTCATGGGCCTCGGCGGTGGATTGCATGTGGTTGGGCCGCCCGTTGGCGGGGTCGGCGTCGACGGTGATGGTGAAGCTGCCGTCGGCGTCGACCTGCATGGTGCGGCCGTTGAGCACATCGACGGTGCCCATATTTGCATCCCACAGCGTGAAGTAGTTCTCGGTCATGCGGTGCTGACCGACCCGGCCGTGGATCTCATAGCGTTCCTCGCCGGAGATCGGGATCACCCGGTACACGCTGTCGGGATTATCGATGCCCCAACGCGATCCAGGAATGCGGCGGCCGTCCACGGGATGGGCCAGTCGGGTGATGCAACAGACTTTGGGTCGCAACTTGTCCTGGTTGGACGACCACACCGCGGCCGAAAACATTACCTCGGCGAATGCATCGTCGAACCGCGCGCGCATCGCTTCCGACGCCTTCGCGCGGCCCAGCCAGGTTTCCGCCACGGCCTTGTAGGCGGCCTTGACGGTGGGATGCTCGATCAGGTCGACGGCGGCCAGTTCCTGTTCGCGCTGGGACGCTGTTGAGATCGGGTCGTCAAGCATGCACTGCTCCTCACTGTCCGACGTATTGTCGAAAACGTGTGTTGTACAACGTGAATCGCTCATCGACCTGCTCGGGAAGCAAGCCGTAATTTACCAACCCGTACGGCGGGCGCGCCGCCTCGCGGGGACGCTCGCTGCGCCAGTGCCGCATCGCTTCCTGCGCTTCGGCGGTAAGCGGCAGACCGACTGCGTCGTAGACGCGGGCCACCTGCCCGATCGGATCGGCCACCGCAGCGTCAAACCCGATATCGGTCACGCTGTGCCCGCCGGTTTGGCGGGTCCACCCGTCCCGGACCGACATCGCACGATCATTGGTCCATCCCATCCGCTGCAACCACTGCGCTCCCACTCGGTTCATGTCGACGCTGTCGGCATGCATGGCATGCAGGGTCGCGTTGAGGCTCGCCCCGGATGCAATGGTGGTGCGCGGGTCGCGATGCATGTGCACGATGTGTAGGTCGGGGAACTGTGCTCGCAGCAGATCCAGATAGCCGAGGTGCGCCGGCGACTTCAGCACCCAGCGTTGTGGTTGAACTGTGTCCTCCCGACGAACCTGCCGTTTCTGCCACTGCAGAAACTGCAGCATGCGGTGCAGGTATTGGTAGGCGGGAGTGAAATCCTGTTCGTCGAGCCAGGACCGGTAGTGGGGGAGGTGCGCGCCGGACTCGGGGACATGCGACAAGAAGGTGTCGGCCAGGAAGACGATCTCCTCCTCGGCTTCCCGCGCGTACATCGGATGGATGGCGAACAGTTCGGGCGCCAGTTCGCGGGATTTCGATTCGCGCGCTTCGCTGATGGCGATGCGCGGATCGACACCGGTGAACTGATAGTCAAGCCGGGGGGCGACCTCGACGACTTCCCAGCCGTAGGCGCAGACGAAGCGTGGGTCGGCGGCCAGCAGGCGCTGCAGCAGCGTGGTGCCGCTGCGCATCATCCCGACGACGACGATCGGCGCGGCGACTTTCTCGTCGAGAATCACCGGGTGGCGACGGATCCACTCCTGCGTCCGCAGCCGCATGCGGAGGCTGTGGACGATGCCCGAACGCAGGATGTGGGTGCCGATCGGGTTGAGCTCAGCGTGCGAATAGTCGGCCAATAACACCCGCAACGGGCCGTCGAACTCGCCCGGTCCCCACTCGGTGAGGGACTCTTTGCGTTGCGCGTCGGCCAGTACGCCGTCTAGTTCGAAGGCGGGCTCCACCTGAGGGCCTCAGCTAGAACTTCAGGTGGTGGCTGAGGTCACCGACCTGGTCGATGAACATGGTGCGGCTATCGAAGCACCAGGTGCCGTCGAGCCGATGGAAAGTGTCCTTGTAGTGCCCGGTCACGATCACCTGCAGGGGTAGATCGGGCGTGGCCTGGGTGACGCAGTAGTAGCTCGTGCTGCGAGCAGAGCCCTGCTTCTCATCGATGTCGAGTTGGACATTGGTGGTGTTGTGATGGGTCTTCGGGGTGCCGTCCTCGTAGAGGCGAGTGCTCATCTCATACATTCCCCGCACCCCGGCGGTGCCGGTGAACACCGTTTCCGGGGGACCGTTCTCCACTCCGCAGATGCGGCCATGCTCGAACAGCTTGGCCACCCCGTCCAGATCGCCGCCGTCCAAGAGCTGCGCGTAGGTGTAAATCAGATTGGTGATTTCTGTTGCGCTACCGGTCATGTCGGATCACCTCGGCAGAACCCCATTTCTTCCACTTTGTCAGCCAATCTTGGCAGAAATGACCCAACTTACAGTCAATGGGTCCGGATCTGCCTTTGGACCGCCGACTCGTAGCCCTGTACGTTGCCCGTCATGGGTGAACTCGACAACGCCGTCGCCGTCATCACCGGTGCGGCGCGCGGCCAGGGTCGCAGCCACGCCGTTGCGCTTGCCGAACAGGGCGCCGACATCATCGCGGTGGACATCTGCGCCGACATCGACGGAATTCCTTACGCACTGGGCACCAAGTCCGACTTGGACAAGACCGTTCGGCGCGTCGAAGCCGCTGGCCGCAAGGCGGTGCCCGTGGTCGCCGATGTCCGCGACCTGGCGCAGTTGGAAACCGGCGTGCAAGCCGGAATCGATGAGCTCGGCGAGATCGACATTGTCATCGCAAATGCCGGGGTGGTGGCGATCGGCGACTCGCAGATCCATTCCGGACCGGTGTTCAGCGCGATCGTGGACACCAATCTCAAGGGTGTGTGGCACACGATGCTGGCAACGGTGCCGTCGATCATCCGCAAGGGCCGCGGCGGCTCGGTTGTTCTGGTCAGCTCATCCCAGGGACTCACCGGCCGAGGCGGCGACGGCAGCGCGGCGATGTTCGCCTATGCGGCCTCCAAGCATGGTGTGGTCGGCCTGATGCGTTCTGCTGCGAATGCATATGGGCCACACAAGATCCGGGTCAACTCAGTCCACCCGAGCGGCGTTGCGACGCCAATGATTCTCAACGACTTCGTGATCAACGCGATGATGGAGAATCCCAACCCGGCCGTCACCCAGACGCTGCTGCCCGACGTGCCGCTGGTTCAGTCGCACGATGTCACCGAAGCCGTGCTGTGGCTGGTCAGTCCGCGGGCGCGGTACGTGACCGGAGTGTCGATCCCCGTCGACGCCGGCCACGTCGTGATGTAAGTGCCTAACGGGGCGCGACGATGCCGTTGTCGTAGGCGTAGACGATGGCTGCGGCGCGGTCGCGCAGGTCGAGCTTCACGAAGATCCGGCCGATATGACTCTTGACGGTGACGCCCGAGATGAAGAGCTCATCGGCGATCTCATTGTTGGACAAGCCTTTTCCGATCAATGTCAGCACGTCGAGCTCGCGGGCGGTCAGCTCGGCGATGTTGTTGCCCTGCTTGTCAAGTGCGCCGGCAGCGGCCTTGCGATAGGTGCTGAGCACACGCGACGTGACGGCGGGATCCAGGTAGCTGTCGCCTCTGGCGACAGCCTGCACGGCGCGGATCAGCTCCTCGGCGGAGGAGTCCTTGAGCACGAAACCTGCCGCCCCGGCACGCAGCGCCCCGGACAGCAGCTCGTCCTCGTTGAAGGTGGTCAGCGCAAGGACGGGCGGGGTGCCGCCCAGTCTGCGGGTCGCCTCGATGCCGTCGACCCGCCGCATCCGCAGATCCATCACGACGACGTCGGGTCGATGCCGGGTCACCGCGTCGGGCACTTCGTCACCGTCGGCGCATTCGGCGACGATCACGAAACCGTCTTTGCGGCGCAGGATTCGGCGCAGTCCGGAACGGACCAGTTCCTGGTCGTCGACGAGTAGGACCGCGATCTCGGGCACGTCTTCGGTCATGCCGACGGGCACCACCAAGGTCGCCAGCCGTTATTGTCGTCCTCCAGCGGTATCTCGGCGTTGACCGACCAACCTTGCCGTCTCGGCCCGATGTCGATGGCGCCGCCGAGTAACTCGACGCGCTGGCGCATGCCGCGCAGGCCTCTGCCTTCTGAGAGTCCCTCGGACGACTCGACGGCCGCTACCGCCGCGGGGAGTTGATTGTCGACGGCTAGCCTTGCCGACTGCGCTGAAATATCAAGCACCACTGTTGATCTGGTATCGGGTGCATGCTTGGCGATGTTGGTCAGCGATTCCTGCGTGATGCGGTACAGGGCGAGCCCGACTGCCGCCGACACATTGCGGGTCGACCCGTCGAGCCGCAGCGTCACGGCAAGCCCGGCCTTCTCGAAATCGGCTACCAGCGCACTGATGTCGTCGATTCCGGGTTCGGGTGCGGTCAGGGCTCCTTTCATTGGTCCGCTGTCCAGCAGCCCGACGGTGCGGCGGATGTCGGCCATCGCCTGGCGGCCGAGCCGCTCGGCCTGCTCGAGCGCCTCGACCGCATCGTCGACATCGCGATCCTGCTGCAGCGCCCGTCGCGCACCGGTCAGGTGCAGCAGGGTGATGGATAGCGAGTGGGCGATGACGTCGTGCACCTCGCGGGCGATGCGCCGTCGCTCATCGGCCGCTGCATGTTCGGCGAGCGCCTCCTGCGCCAGGATTTGTTGTGCCAGGAGTTTGCGTTGGGTGTTCATCAGGTACCCGATCAGCCAGCCCGCCGCAACGAAGCCGACATACAACGCGCCAACATCGAGGCGGTGCAGCGCCGATGCGGCGATGAGCAACGCGATCGCCGAGACTGACGCCAGGAAGCCGCCGACGCCAGAGGTCAGGGTGCCGACGGTTCCGACCATCAACACGAGCAGCGCCGGGGCGAAATCGGCGGGGACCGGTGTCGAGGTGGCGAACAGCATCACCGCGGTGGTCGCCGACCAGGATGCCCACAGCAGCACGGGGCTGAACTTCATATTGAAGACGAAGAACAACAGCAGCGGCGCGACCGCGATGGCCAACGCCGCCAGTGCCGCAGGCAGGTCGGCCGCCGGCCGTTGGAGGGTCGCAACCGCCCCGCCGACCAGCACGATGAGGTCGGTGATGATCACAAATGACCAGGTGATTCCGACCGGAATCCGCTCACTGCGTCGGCGTAGCTGCTCCCGCAGATAGCCCGCTGCCGCACCGACCATCGTCCAATCCTAGGAGAGTGGGTGGCACGCCACATCATGCTCGAGTAGGACTTATGGCCACCTTTCTCCGCCCGCGGTAGGAGACAAAGACCGGACTTCGGCACGACGCGCGGCACCGGCCCGGCTTCCTAGCGTCTAAGTCATGACATGGACACTTCTGCACCAGCGCATGGCCTTCATGGCCGACCTGATCGACGTCGCCAACAGCGACCCGGAGGCGGCGCTTGCGCAGCTTTGCGGGCCCGACAACTCATTTGAGGTGTCTCGGCTGTTTGGCAGCGAGGAGGGCCTGTTGCTGTCGCTGCGGCAGCGCTGGCTGACAATGCTGTCGGCGAAGCTGGATCAGGCCGACTACGAAGGCATTACCTCCGATCAAGCCAGAGCCGAGCTGGCGGCCGCGCAGCCTGGGCTACGGGCACTGCTCGATATCGCGTCCCGCCGGTCGCTGCGACTGCGGGCGCTTTCCCGGGGTGAGCAGCGAGTGATCGACCTTTTCCAGGGGTCGATCGGTGTTCGGCAGACCGTTGCGTGACGAGAAGACCCGACTCTCGCGGTCCGCCATCCTGGTCGTGGGGCTCTGGGTCGTCGCGGCGGCGCTCGGCAACGTGCTTGTGCCACAGCTGGAGCGGGTCATCGACACCCACGCGCGATCCTTCATGCCCACCGATGCGCCGAGTTCGATCGCCGCGTCCCGCGCCG
>JAVROG010000160.1:0-3303 GCA_032162865.1 Mycobacterium sp.
CCTGCCCGGCCGACCAGTGGCGGCACTCGCACAACTACATGCACCACACCCACACCAACATCGTGGGGATGGACCGCGACATCGGCTACGGCATCCTGCGGATGAGCGAGGACCAGCGCTGGAAGCCGTACTTCCTGGGCAACCCGCTCTACGCATTCCTGCTGATGGTGCTGTTCCAGTACGGCGTCGCCCTGCACGAAATGGAGACCGAGCGCATCACCTCCGGTGAGATCAAGTTGCGCGACAAGCGCGACACGGCGAAGGCCATTTGGAAGAAGACCCGCAGGCAGTCTCTGAAGGACTACGTCGCTTTCCCGCTGCTGGCCGGCCCGTTCGCGCCGTTCGTTTTCACCGGGAACCTGACGGCCAACCTGATGCGCAACGTCTGGTCGTACATGATCATCTTCTGCGGCCACTTCCCGGACGGCACTCAGGAATTCACCGTCGAGGAGACCAAGGACGAGTCCCGCGGACAGTGGTACTTCCGCCAGGTGCTCGGCTCGGCGAACCTGACCGGTGGCGAGATCTTCCACGTGCTGTCTGGCAACCTGTCCCACCAGATCGAGCACCACCTGTTCCCGGACATGCCGGCCCGCCGGTACCCGAAGATCGCGCCCGAGGTGCAGGAGATCTGCGAGCGTTACGGCATCCCTTACAACAAGGGCTCGCTGCCGCACCAATTCGGCACCGTCGTGCGCAAGATCGTCCGGCTCGCCTTCCCCGACTCCTGGTTGCGGAAGAAGGCAGCCCCCGCGACCGCCGAACTAGAACTGGTGGCTGCCTAAGGCTCCATCGCTCGATGGGATCGAGACTGCGTCCAGGGTGTGTCATTTCGACATCGGGTCACCCCGGGCGCAGTCTCGAGTCATTTCAGGGGACACAATGGTCAGGTGGAGTGGACCGGTGCGCGCTATTCAGACAAGCCGACGGTGGAAGCCGCAACCTGGGTCGACGCCGACCCACAGCGAGTCTGGAGTCTGGTGTCCGATATCGAACTGATGCCGACCCTGAGCAATGAGTTACAACGTGTGGAGTGGCTCGACGGAGCCAGCGGGCCCCGGATCGGGGCCAAGTTCGTCGGACACAACGAACATGACGCGTTCGGACAGTGGAGCACCACATCGTATGTCGTCGCCTTCGACCAGCCACACGAATTCGCTTGGGCGGTCGGTGATCCTGACTTCCCCGCCTCGATCTGGCGGTTCCGGCTGACACCGCGTGACGGCGGTACCAACCTGACGTACTGGATGCAGATGGGACCGGCCCCCTCAGGACTGTCGGCCGCCATCGAGTCGATGCCCGACAAAGAGCAGAAGATCGTGTTTGTCCGCTTGCGGGAATTCGAGGGCGCCATCGAAAAAACTCTGGCCGCAATCAAGAGGCTGGCCGAACACGGGGTGCGGTGATGCGGACCGCGACGACGGTCGAACTGTCAGCAGGCGGGTCCGCTGCCGAAACTGTTGAATTCGTGGTCGAGGCCGAAAGGCTGGGCCTCGACGTCTGCTGGGTTGCCGAGGCCTGGGGTACGGATGCCCCGTCGGCACTGGGTTACCTCGCCGCCCGAACCGATCGGTTGCTGCTCGGATCCGGGGTGATCCAGGTCGGTACCCGGTCGCCGGTACTCGTCGCCCAGACGGCGATCACGTTGTCCAACCTGTCCGGCGGGCGGTTTCTGCTCGGCCTGGGCGCATCGGGACCCCAGGTGATCGAGGGTCTGCACGGTGTGTCGTTCAGCAGGCCGCTGTCGCGCATCCGCGAGACCGTCGAGGTCATTCGTCAGGTTTTCGAGGGCGGCAAAATCTCGCACTCCGGCAAGGAGATTCAGATTCCGCGCCCGGGCGGCGAGGGGGTGCCGATGCGCTTGTCGACCCGGCCCGAACATCCGATACCCATCTATCTGGCCACGCTGTCACCGGCGATGCTGCGACTGACCGGACAGGTCGCCGACGGCTGGCTGGGCACCAGCTTCGTCCCGGAAGGCGCGGCGCAGGCCTACTTCGCCCACCTGGACGAGGGACTGACCGCCGCCGGTCGCACCCGCGCCGACATCGATGTCTGTCAGGGCGCCGAAGTTGCGTTCGCGGCCGACGAAGAAGCACTGCGTGTCATGGTTGCCAGCCGCAAGATGGAGCTCGCGTTCAGCCTCGGTGGGATGGGTTCGGCCAGGACGAACTACTACAACCAGGCCTACAGCAGGCAGGGCTGGAGTGACGTGGCCGCTGCGGTGCGGGAACGCTGGCAGGCGGGGGACCGGCCGGGGGCGACCGAGTTGATCACCGACGATATGGTGCTGGCCACCACCCTGATCGGAACCGAGGACATGGTTTTTGCGCGCCTTGCGGTTTGGCGCGACGCGGGGGTGAACACCGTGCGGCTCTATCCTGCGGGCGAGACGCTCGATGCCAAGCTTTCCACACTCGGCCGAGCCATCGAGCTGGTTCGCGCGCTTTAGCTGTCCCACGCCGAACACGTTCGGCGAGCTCGCCCGCGTCGGCTAGCGCGGCGCCGTCGGGGCCTGCGACAGTTTTACCAATTCGACCTCCGGACGCGCCGGCACCCCGTCGCTGAGGAACCAGCGGAAGGCCAGGTTGCCACGCGGATAGCCCAGTGTCGTCAGCGAATTCGGGTGGGCGGTTATCTCGTTGGACAACACAATCGTGACGGAGCCATCGCTGTTGAGCACCGCAGTGTGATTGTTGAGGGAGGATCGTGCCTCCCCTTCGCCGTAGGTGGCCATGAATTGGTTCCAGACCACCAGGTTCCAGAACCTGCATGACGGCGGTCGGTGCGTGATGACCAGCGCCTCGTCGTCGTCGAGCACGAAGCTGCCGTAGCAGTAGCAGGCGTCGCGGGCCGACCAGCCGAAGTTGGCGTCGGGCACCTGGTAGGGATCGGCGAATTGATTTGCGGCGTGTGCGGTTTCGTGCCCCAACCCGTGCTCGTTGTCGACACGGCTTCCTACCGGCAGCGGAACGATGGCAAACATCATCCGCATCCAGGCTGCGGTAGCCCGCAGGCTGGCCGCGGTCTCGGCGTCGCCGTGCCGAATTGGGTCCGGGTCCTCGAGCGCTTCGATATTCCAGACAATGGGGCGTCCCGTCAGCGGGTGGGATTGGTAATCGCGGGTCATCAGCACGGCTGCGTCGGGCGTCGCGGGAAATTCGAAGGAGAAGTTGCCATCGGCGTCCACGTCGAGATCGGTGTCGCGGATTAACGCCACGACGCGGTCCGACCATGCGCCGGGGGAAGGTTCGTTGTACGCGGTCACCGAGAAGTACACGCTGTCGCCCTTGTTGCCACTGA
>JAVROG010000161.1:0-11339 GCA_032162865.1 Mycobacterium sp.
GGTGATGCGCGACACCAATGCGTCGACCCAGCCCCCGTAGAAGCCTGCCAACGCACCCAACGCGCCGCCGACGATGAACACGGCCAGTGTCGCGCCCAGGCCGACGACCACCGAGGCCCTCGCTCCGTAAATGGTGCGCGCATAGATGTCGTGGCCCTGCAGGTCGGTGCCGAACCAGTGCGCCGCTGATGGGGAGAGCATGCTCTGCCCGGGGTCTGCATAGGTGGGGTCGACGCCGGTGAACAGCGCCGGAAACGCCGCGATCATCAGGATGAGCAGGATCAGCGCAGCGGCGATAACGAACTTCGGGCGCTTATGCATAGCGGATCCGCGGGTCCAGCGCGGCGTAGAGCAGGTCCACCAACAGGTTGCTGATCAGATAGATCAGCACCAGCACCGTCACGATCGACACCACCGTCGGTGCCTCCTGCCGGGTGACCGCCTGGTACAGCACGCCGCCGACGCCGTGAATGTTGAAGATCCCTTCGGTCACAATCGCTCCGCCCATCAGCGCCCCGAGGTCGGCACCCAGAAAAGTCACCACCGGGATCAGCGAGTTGCGCAAGATGTGCACCATCACCACGCGGGGCCGCGACAACCCTTTCGCCGTGGCGGTGCGGACGTAATCGGCGTGCGCGTTGGCGGCCACCGCGGACCGGGTCAACCGCACCACGTATGCGAATGACACCAGGCCCAGCACGATTCCGGGCAGCAGCAGCCGCCCGAAGGTCGCTCGGCCGCCCACCGTGACGGGCGCAAGTCCCAGCCGAACGCCGAACACGAATTGGGCCAGAAACCCCAGCACGAAGATCGGGATCGCGATGATGACCAGTCCGGTAATCAGCACCGTCGCATCGAAGATGCCGCCCTGGCGCAGGCCCGCGATCACGCCGAATCCGATGCCCAGCAACGCTTCCACCACGAACGCGATCAGCGCCAGCCGGATCGTCACCGGGAAGGCGTGCGCCAGAACCGAGCTGACCGGCAGGCCGGAGTAAGCGCGGCCTAGGTCGCCGTGCAGCAGGCCGCCAAGATAGCGCAGGTACTGCACCAGAAAGGGATCGTCGAGGTGGTACTGGGCACGCAGTTGGGCGGCCACCGCCGGACTCAGCGGCCGGTCACCGGCCATCGCGGCCACCGGGTCACCGGGCAGCAGGAACACCATGCCATAGATCAGCAGCGTGGCGCCAAGGAAGACCGGCACCATCAGGGCGATCCGGCGCAGCACATACCAACCCATCTCAGGCCTTCTCACCCTTGACGAGGTTCTCGTAATCGGGCAGACCGTTCCAGGTGGGCTTCACGTTGCTGACCGAAGCAGACCAGCCGATCACACTGATGTAGTACCACAGCGGCACGGCAGGCATGTCGTGCAACAAGATTCGCTGTGCGACATTGACCAGTACATCGGCTTCGTGCAGATCTGGCGCCGCCTCGGCCGTCGCCAGCGCGGCGTCGAACCCCGGGCTGGCGTATCCGACATCGTTGGATCCGGCTCCGGTGGCGTACAGCGGAGCGAGGAACTCGATCATCGACGGAAAGTCGCCGATCCAACCGGCGCGGAACGCCGTGTCGATAGTGCGGTTGGTGATCTGTGTGCGGAACCCGGCGAAGGTGGGCTGCGGTGCGCCGACCGCGTCGATGCCCAGCACGTTCTTGATGCTGTTGGCTACCGCGTCCACCCATTCCTGATGACCGCTGTCTGCGTTGTAGGCGATGGCATATCGCCCATTCCACGGCGCGATGGCGTTGGCCTGTGCCCAAAGTTGCCGGGCTCGTTCGGGGTTGAAGTCCAATGCGTTGCTGCCCGGGATGTTCGGGTCGAATCCCGGCAACGAACTGGCAGTGAAATCACGTGCGGGGCTGCGGGTTCCGTTGAAAATCTGCTGACAGATCTGCGGTCGGTTGACCGCGGCCGATATCGCCAGCCGGCGCAGCCGGCCCTCCTCCCCGCCGAAATGCGGCAGCCGCAACGGTGTGTCGAGCGACTGGCTGACGGCGACGGGCCCGCTGATCGCGTTGCCGCCCAGGTCCTGCCTATAGATGGTTAGTGCACTCGACGGAATCGTATCCAGCACATCGAGATTGCCCGACAGCAGATCAGCGTATGCGGTATCCAGGTTGGCGTAGAACTCGAACCGCAGGCCCTTGTTTCGCGGTTTGCGGTTGCCGTGATAGTCGGGGTTCGCAACCAGGTCCACTTTGACGTTGTGTTCCCACGCCGGGCCGTCGGGGCTGTCGGCCAACCGGTAGGGGCCGTTGCCGATCGGGTTGCGGCCGAAGGCCGCCATGTCGCGAAAGGCCCAGGAGGGCAACGGATAGAACGCGCTGTGCCCCAGACTCAGCATGAAGTCGATCGTCGGAGCCTTGAGCCGGACGGTGAACTCGAGGTCGCTGACCACCCGTAGCCCGGACATGGTGCCCGGCTTTCCCGCTTGCTGCGTCCCAGCGACATCGTCGAATCCCTCGATCGGGCTGAAAAAATTCTGCTGCAGTTGAGCATTGGTGCTCAAAGCCCCGTAATTCCACGCATCGATGAAGGAGTGGGCGGTGACCGGCGAGCCGTCGGTGAACTTCCATGCAGGTTTGAGAACGATTCGGTAGTTGACGTTGTCGGCGGTCTCGATCGACTGGGCGACTTCCGGTGTCGGCCTGCCTGCCGCGTCATACGACATCAGCCCGGCGAACAGCCGGTCGAGAATGCGGCCACCGTTGCTGTCGTTGGTGCCGGTGGGGATAAGCGGGTTGGGTGGCTCTGCCCCGTTCACCACCACCACGTCGGGTGTCAGCATGCCGCCGCCGCAGCCGGCGACCGGCGCGACGGCTAACAAGCCGACCACAACGGCAGCCAGCGCGGCCCGCATCCGACGCATGACAGCGACCCTAGGGCGTCCCGCACCGAAAAGGACGCACACACCGCCAGCGAGGGCGCACTCGAGGGCATTCGAGGGGATTGGCCGACGGTCGGCCGGCAGCGAATAGTCCCCGATTGTGTTCAGAACTCAGCTCGACCTCACCGCCATGACATCGCTGGTTTGCGCCGCCATCGTGAACATCCCCATGGCCCGGGCGGACGACCAAGCGCCGCCGTTGTGCGCCCGAACAGCTGGTTCTCACCGCCTCCCGGCCCCAGGCCACCGCGGTGTGACGCTGGTGTTCGCCCTGGCCGACGGCGCCGGGCCGTCGACCCCACTGGCGGCGACAACAAATGCCCCACCTACACAGACCTGCGCGTCACGGCGCCGGACACCACCGAGGCCGTCACGGTGCCGACCCGCATCGACACCTGCCAACTGCAGGTGCACCCCGTCACAACCACTTCGTCTTAACCGCCTCGCCGACGCCTGCCACAGGTCCACGTTTTAGGCTCGAATGCGTGACCGACGCCACCTCTGAAGGCCAGTCGTCCTATCCACCGCCGACGCGGTTTGCTGAGCAAGCGAACGCCAAGGCCGAGCTGTACGAACAGGCCGACGAGGACCGTCTGGCGTTCTGGGCCGAACAGGCCGACCGATTGTCGTGGGCCACGCCGCATACCGAAGTGCTGGACTGGTCGGACGCGCCGTTCGCGAGGTGGTTCGTCGGCGGCAAGCTCAACGTCGCCTACAACTGCGTGGACCGCCACGTCGAAGCCGGCCACGGCGATCGGGTCGCCATCCACTGGGAAGGCGAACCCGAGGACCACCGTCGCACCCTGACGTACGCAGAGTTACTGAAAGAGGTATCCAAGGCGGCCAACGCGCTGACCGACCTCGGTCTCGTCGCTGGCGATCGCGCGGCCATCTACCTGCCGCTCATCCCCGAAGCCGTCATTGCGATGCTGGGCTGCGCGCGGTTGGGAATCATGCACAGCGTGGTGTTCGGCGGCTTCACTGCGCACGCTCTGCAGGCCCGGATCGCGGATGCGGACGCCAAGCTGTTGATCACCGCCGACGGTCAGTACCGGCGCGGCAAGCCCGCGCCACTGAAAGAAGCCGCCGACGAGGCGGTCTCGGTCGATGACAGCCCCATCGAGCACGTTCTGGTGGTGCGGCGCACCGGTATTGATGTGTCATGGGACGACGATCGCGACCTGTGGTGGCATGACATCGTCGACTCGGCCTCAGCCGAACACACCGCAGAGGCGTTCGAGGCAGAGCAGCCGCTGTTCCTGCTATACACGTCGGGCACCACCGGCAAGCCCAAAGGCATCGTGCACACCAGCGGTGGCTACCTGACCCAGTGCGCCTACACGATGCACGCGATCTTTGACGTCAAACCGGACAGCGACGTGTTCTGGTGCACCGCCGATATCGGCTGGGTCACCGGCCACACCTACGGCGTTTACGGCCCACTGTCCAACGGGATCACCGAGGTTCTCTACGAGGGCACACCCAACACGCCCGACCAGCACCGGCATTTTCAGATCATCGAAAGATACGGCGTCACAATCTATTACACGGCCCCGACGCTGATCCGAACCTTCATGAAGTGGGGCCGGGAGATCCCCGATGCCCACGACCTGTCCACTTTGCGGCTGCTGGGTTCGGTCGGCGAGATCATCAATCCCGAGGCGTGGCGCTGGTACCGCGATGTCATCGGCGGCGGCAAGGTGCCGGTGGTCGATACCTGGTGGCAGACCGAGACCGGCGCAGCGATGATCTCCCCGTTGCCCGGCGTCAGTGACGCCAAGCCCGGTTCGGCAATGACTCCGCTGCCGGGAATCTCGGCCAAAATCGTGGACGATCACGGCGATCCGCTGCCGCCTGACGAGGAGGGGGAAACGCACGTCACCGGATACCTGGTGTTGGACAAGCCGTGGCCGGGGATGCTGCGCGGCATCTGGGGTGACCCCGAGCGGTACCGCAAGACGTACTGGTCCAAGTTCGCCGACCAGGGCTACTACTTCGCCGGCGACGGCGCCCGCTTCGACCCCGATGGCGCGATCTGGGTGTTGGGCCGCATCGATGACGTAATGAACATATCCGGGCACCGGATCTCGACCGCCGAAGTGGAGTCGGCGCTTGTCGGCCACTCCGGGGTGGCCGAGGCCGCCGTGGTCGGCGTCACCGACGACACCACCGGCCAGGCCATCTGTGCGTTCGTCGTGCTACGCAGCGACCATGACGCGAACGAAGGGACCGTCGATGAATTGCGATCCCAGGTTGCCCACGAGATCTCGCCCATCGCCAAACCGCGCGAAATCCACGTGGTGCCCGAGCTGCCGAAGACCCGCAGCGGCAAGATCATGCGCCGGCTGTTGCGCGACATCGCCGAAAATCGCGAGTTGGGTGACACTTCGACGCTGCTGGATCCCGACGTATTCGACGCGATCCGCGACGCGAAGTAGCCCAGGCCGCTAGATCGGGACGAAGTCTGAACCCGGGCGGTTCTTGGCGTTGATGTCGCCCAGATCCGCGTTGATCGACATCACTACCGCGGGGGTGTGCAGCGGGATGTACTTGGTCACGCAGGTGGGCAGGCTGTCGCTGAACGCGCCGTGGATCATCCC
This sequence comes from Mycobacterium sp., assembly GCA_032162865.1. Classification (GTDB taxonomy): domain Bacteria; phylum Actinomycetota; class Actinomycetes; order Mycobacteriales; family Mycobacteriaceae; genus Mycobacterium. Next base: position 5,492 of record JAVROG010000161.1, read on the forward strand.
GACCAGCTGATTGTCGACCGTCACCGGCGCTCCGGAGTCACCGGGCCCACCGCAGACCTGCATCAGGAGGGTGCCCGGGTCCTGACCTGGACCCCAGGTGACCCCGCACGAGTTACCGGTGGTGCGGCCCTGTTTGCAAGCCACTTGGCCGAAAGTCGGTTCGGGGCCGATGCCGTTGATGGCGAAGTTGTTGAAGTTGGCCACCGGTACCACCTTGGCCGGATCGAATTTGATCACTGCGTAGTCGAGGTTGTCGTTGCCGGCGACCATGGTGCCCACCTGACCCCTGTTCTCGGCGCCCTCCGCGGCAACCGGGGCGCCCGGCCCACCGCAGTGCGCGGAGGTGAATCCGATCAGGTCGCCGAACTTGTCGTGGCCGATTGCGGTGAGCGTGCACAGCGTGCCGGTATTGACGACGATCCCTGCACCGCCGCCCAACGGCACCCGGTCGTCGGCGGTCGCGGTGCTCGCAGGTAGCAGCAGAAGGCCCAACAGCCCAGCCATGGTGGCCGCGGCAAAACCGCGAGGAGCCTTCTGCAAAGTGATACTCCTGTCGGATCGTCGAACGTTGGAGAGATTGGAGAGAGATGTAGAGAACAGTGCGCAAGTGTAGAGGATCAGCGTGTCACGTCCGAGGCTGTTTCACTTCGCCGTGCACGTCAATTGATGGGTTGATTCGGCCCGGTCAGCTCGGGGTTGGCTGGGCTCGTACCGCATGGGGTCACATGGCAACATGAACCGCGACGACTGACGCGCCACCGGAGCTTAAAGGGGCGTTGCAACGGAGAGGACCGTCTGTGAGCAAACCTGACCGCAAGAACGGTGTGCCGAGCACGCTGACCACGATCCCGCTGGCCGACCCGCATGCCAGGGCGGGCGATCCGTCGGTCGGTGACCTGATCAAAGACGTGACGGCGCAGATGTCGACGCTGGTGCGTGCCGAGGTGGAGTTGGCCCGCGCCGAGATCACCCGCGACGTCAAGAAGGGACTGACGGGCAGCATCTTCTTCATCTCGGCCCTGGTGGTGCTGTTCTACTCCACGTTCTTCTTGTTCTTTTTCCTCGCCGAACTGCTCGACAACTGGCTGTGGCGCTGGGCGGCATTCCTGATCGTGTTCGGGATCATGGTCGTCGTCACCATCGTGCTGGCGCTTTTTGGTTTCCTTAAAGTCCGCCGGATCCGCGGACCGCAGAAAACCATCGAGTCGGTCAAAGAGGCGCGCACCGCATTCACCCCCGGCCACGACAAAGCCGAGACGCCGAAAGCCATCACGGCCGACATCAAAACACCCAGCGATCCCTCGGGTTGGTAGATGCCGGCTCCAGATCCGTCGATGGCCCGCATCGACGGGCCCTGGCGCCATCTGGACGTGCACGCCAACGGCATTCGGTTCCATGTCGTCGAGGCACTACCTGGTGCCGCCACCGATGCAACGGGCGATGCCAGGGGCCCCGCCACCGCACGCCCGCTTGTCATCTTGCTGCACGGGTTCGGCTCGTTCTGGTGGTCGTGGCGCCATCAGTTGCGTGCCCTGACCGGCTCCCGACTGGTCGCGGTCGACTTGCGCGGCTACGGCGGTAGCGACAAACCACCCCGAGGGTACGACGGCTGGACGCTGGCCGGCGATACGGCCGGACTCATTCGCGCGCTGGGACATTCGTCGGCCACACTGATCGGGCATGCCGACGGCGGGCTGGCCTGCTGGACCACCGCGCTGCTGCATTCACGCCTGGTGCGCGCCATCGCCGTCATCAGCTCACCACACCCAGCCGCATTGCGCCGATCCACCCTCACGAGCCGCGATCAGAGTCGCGCGCTGCTGCCGACGCTGCTGCGTTACCAGGCCCCGCTATGGCCGGAGCGAGTACTAACCAGACATAACGGCGCAGAGATCGAGCGCCTCTTCCGTAGTCGCAGTGGCGCGAAATGGGTCGCCTCCGAGGATTTTTCGCAAAATATCGCGTATTTACGTCGCGCCATCCAGATCCCGGGGGCCGCCCACTGCGCACTCGAGTACCAGCGTTGGGCGGTGCGCAGCCAGCTACGCAGCGAAGGCCACCGATTCATCAAGTCGACGAATCATCAACTCGGTGTGCCGCTGCTGCATATTCGCGGGGACGCGGACCCATACGTGCTGGCCGACCCGGTCGAGCGCACCCAGCGGTACGCACCCCGCGGCCGCTACATATCGGTTTCCGGCGCAGGACATTTCAGCCACGAGGAAGCGCCCGAGGAAATCAACCGGCACCTGATGCGGTTCCTCGAGCACGTGCACAACCCGCGGGTCAGCTGACGCAGGCCCCGGTGTTGACCCGTTGGGTAGCGCCGATCTTGGAAAGCTGACTGGCCACCTCCTCGGCCGTCAATACGAAGCCGGTGTCCGGGTCGTCGACGGCGGCACCGAACACCACGCCGAGGACTCGGCCATCGAGATCGATCAACGGGCCACCCGAATCCCCTTGTTCCACATTGGCTCTGATGGTGTAAACATCCCGGGTGACGGGCTGCGGGCTGCGATAGATGTCGGGCCCGCTGAGTTTTATGACCTCGCGAATCCTGGCCGGGGTGGCCGTGAAGTTGCCCCCACCCGGATAGCCCAGCACCACCACGTCGGTGCCGGTCTTGGCCGGGGTGTCGTCGAAGACCAGCGGCGTCGCAGGCAACCCGGCGACGGCCAGGATCGCGATGTCCACCGCTGGGTCGTAGGACACCACTGTGGCGTCAAAAGCCTTGCCGTTGGACTCTATTGACACACTGCTAGATCCCGCGACCACGTGGGCGTTGGTCATCACCCGGTCGGGCGATATCACGAATCCGCTGCCTTCCAACAGTTTCTGGCAGCTCGACGCCACGCTGCGGATCTTGACGACGCTGGGCGCGGCGGCCGTCACCACCGGATTGTTGGCCAGCGCCGGATCCGGTGAGGCGACCGGGATCACCGGAGTGCGGCTGAACGGCTCCAGGACCGCCGGCAGACCGGAGGTATTGAGCAGCGCCGAAAGCCGTTTGGGCACCGACTTCAACCACATCGGCGCCACGTCGTTGACCGCGGCGAGCACCCGAGAACCCTTGACCGCCGAGGCCAATTCGGGCTGGTCCTTCGACTGGGTCAGTGGCGTCGCCAACAACCAGGCCGCGGTCAGTACCACCATCAGCTGCACAGCCACGCCGATGACGGAGTCGACCGTGCGGATCGGCCGGTTGCGGATCGCACTGCGGACCGCCCGCCCCAGCACCACGCCGGCGACCTCACCGACCACCACCAGCGCCAGGATCAGAAACAGCGCCGCAAACAATTTGGCCCGCGGCGCGGCGATTTGACCGACGATATGAGGCGCCAACAGCACACCGGCCACCGCGCCCAGCAGCACGCCGGCGAACGACAGCACCGAACCCAGGGCCCCGGACCGCCAGCCGGAGATCGCGGCGATGAAGGCGACCGACAGGACGGCGATGTCCAGCCACTGCGACGGGGTCATCGAATTCACCGCAAACCGCCCCGCAATCCATCTGAGCCGCCGACCAGCACCAAGGCGTCGTCCAACTCGCGGACATCATCAGTGTCCCAGGGCTGGGCCCAGCCCGCGACGTCGAGAACCGCAGAGATCACCTGGCCAGTGAAGCCCCACACCAGCATTTGGTTCAACAGAAACGCCGGTCCGGCCCAGCGGCGACCCAGCGCGCCGCGGTACACCGTCAGCCGGTTGGCCGGGTTAATGAAGGCGCGAACCGGGACCCGCGCCACGATGGCCGTTTCGGCCTCGTTGACGACGTTCACCGGGCCCGGATCCGGCGAGTAGGCCAACACCGGCACCACGTGGAAGCGCGACGGCGCGATGAACGTTCGCTCCATGGTTGCCAGCGGGTGCAGCCTGTTGACGTCGATGCCGGTCTCCTCGCGCGCCTCCCGCAACGCGGTGGCGACGGGTCCGGCATCGCCGGGGTCGGACGCGCCGCCGGGAAAGGCGGCCTGGCCGGCATGGTGGCGCAGTGTCGAGGCCCGCACGGTCAGCAGCAGGTCGGCGTCGTCGGGAACGCTGCCTTGCGACGGGCCGGTGGGCGGACCCGAGAACAGCACCAGGACGGCGGCGTCACGCCCGCCGCCGCTGAGCGACGTCACCGACTTGGCCGCCGTCACCATCGCCAGGACATCGGCCGGAAGGCGCCGACGGAAAGCGTCGGGTATCTGATCGACGTTGTCGACCAGCGGTCGCAACCAAGTCGGACTGGCATCAGGAGTCAAGGCGACCGTGTCCCGCTCGCGCGCGGTGCCCCCAGCACTCACCGGTACCTCACTTGATTGAAATTGCCCGGCTCCTCCTCGGGCTGCTGCGCCGCCCGCATCGTCACCGCGCGGGTGTTCGATCCTGCGCTCACCCCGCCCCATTTCCGACCGCCGCTGCAATCTCATCGGCGCTGCCGAACGCCCGCGGCAAGGTCTGCGCAACGCTACCGTCCGGCCGCAGGACCACCGTCGCGGGCATCACGTTTGCGACCCGCAACGCCCCCGCCACCCTGCGGCGCCCGTCCTGCAGCGTCGGCAGCCGAACGCCCAGTTCGGCCAACCGCAGCAAGGCAGCCGCCTCGTTCTCATCCTGATGCACCGTTATCACCATCACGTCGGACCCGACACGCCGTTGATACTCGGCCATCGCGGGCAATTCGGCAGTGCAAGGCGCGCACCAATATGCCCACAGGTTGACCACCACCCGCCGTCCGGCCAGCGCCTTCGCCACGTCCACGGCCGCGCCGTCCGCCGCACATTCCACCACCACCCCACGCAAGTCGGCCGGGCCGCGCGCATCATCAGCACCGTCAGCACCGCCGCCCGTGCCTGGACAGGGCGTCAGGTTGGCTTGCTGGCGCGGACCGGCCAGCGCTGCCGGGGTGTCGGCGTCGCGGTGTTCGCGCTGGACGGGCGCCTGGGTGGTTGCCGACGGTGCGGCATCGTCGCGCAATTGCGCCACCAGCGCCACCACCAACGCGGCCACCACTGCCAGGACCGCAATGGTCCAGCGGGCCGTGCCGGAGAGCGCCTTCATGCCGGGCGCGACTAGAGCCCGGCCAGGGCCAGCAGGTGATCGGTTTCCGGGCCCTGGACCAGCGGTGCGGCCAACAACGGTTCGGTGGGACCGAGGCCGTAGGAGGGACAATCTTTGGCAAGCACGCAGACACCGCACGCCGGTTTGCGGGCGTGACACACCCGGCGGCCATGGAAGATCACGCGGTGGCTGAGCAACGTCCATTCCTTGCGCTCGATCAGCGCACCGATGGCGTGCTCCACCTTGACCGGGTCCTCCTCGGCGGTCCACCGCCACCGTCGCACCAGGCGCCCGAAATGCGTGTCGACGGTGATGCCAGGTATGTCGAACGCGTTGCCCAGGATGACGTTGGCGGTCTTGCGGCCGACGCCGGGCAACGTCACCAATTCGTCCATGGTCTTTGGCACCTCGCCGTCGAACCTCTCGACGAGTGCCTGGCCGAGCCCGATCAGAGACGACGCCTTATTGCGGTAGAAGCCCGTGGGCCGGATCAGGGCCTCCAACTCCTCCCGATCGGCCTGCGCGTAATCCAGGGCTGTCCGGTATTTGACGAATACCCGCGGAGTCGTCAGATTCACCCGTTTGTCGGTGCTCTGCGCCGAAAGGATAGTGGCGACCGCCAGTTCGAGCGGCGAGGTGAAGTCCAGCTCGCAGTAGACGTGCGGAAATGCTTGTGCCAGTGAGCGATTCATTCTGCGCGCACGACGGACCAGCCCGGTATGGGTTTCACCGGCGAACCGCTTTGCGAGAACCGGGCCGGGCGGGGCTGGCTTGGACTTGGAGCGCCCCGACGACTTAGCCGCTG
>JAVROG010000162.1:0-10509 GCA_032162865.1 Mycobacterium sp.
ACCCAACATTACGAAGTTGGCGACATCATTCTGTGGGACAACCGTGCTCTTATGCACCGCGCAAAGCACGGCACCGCCGCAGGCCATTTAACCACCCACCGGCTGACCATGTTGGACGGCCTTCAAACACCAGGATACGCAGCATGAGTACTATTACCTTGTCCCGCTCCACACATGCCCGGACGGAATTCACCGATATCAGCGCCACAGCTCCGATCGAGGAGAATCTCCTCGTCCAGGTGCTCGAGCCCTACGCGTACAAAGGATGTCGCTACGTTCTCGACGCCAGCTACAAAGCGACCGAAGATTCGGTCCTCGCGTACGGGAATTTCAGTATTGACGAGCCCGCCTACATTCGGAGCACGGGTCACTTCAATGCGGTGGAACTCATCATGTGTTTCAATCAACTTACGTACAGCGCTTTCGCGGCGGCGGTCCTCCACGAGGAGATTCCCGAGCTACGTGGCTGGTCGATTTCGGACTTTTTCGACCTGCAGCTGCCCAGCATGCTGATCAAGAACACCTCGTCGCGTTTCAGAAGGCCGATCCACGCGAAAAAGTTTTCTGCGCGCCTGCTGTGCCAGAATTTCGAGATCATGGAACGGTCGTGCCGCTATCTTTCGGTCCCTTGCGTCATCGAGTTCTGGGACGAGTTCGGCGGGTCGGCGACAGCCGAGGTCGAACTAGCGGCCCTCAACATCCCGTAAATTCCCCAAGAGAGAACCTTTAGTGATGTCTCACTCACCACCCACCGTGCTGGAGCGAGTTTTTGAGCAGGCGCGACAGCGACCTGAGGCTATCGCCTTGCGTCGCTGCGACGGCACAAGCTCGCTCCGGTACGGAGAACTCGTCACCGAAGTGAATGGGCTTGCCGCGACTCTTCGTGCGCAGTCGGTTTCACGGGGATCCCGGGTGCTCGTCGTTTCAGACAACGGTCCCGAGACCTACCTTTCGGTCCTCGCCTGCGCCAAGCTCGGGGCGATCGCGGTGATGGCGGACGGCAATCTGCCGCCTGCCACCATCGATCGATTCGGCCAGATCACCGCTCCCAGCGCGATTCTGATCGCGCCCGGGAGCAGGATCGGATCTTCCGCGCTGCCTGAAGGTCTGCATTCGATACCGGCGATCACGGTCGATCTGGCCACCGGCGTGCGAGACACCGCTCCCACCCTGGACGCCGGCCCAGATCTGGGCGCCGAGGATCCGCTGGCAATGATCTTCACCAGCGGCACGACCGGCGAACCGAAGGCTGTGCTGCTGGCCAATCGCACCTTCCTGGCCGTCCCGGACATCTTGCGGGAAGCGGGTCTGAACTGGGTCACCTGGGTCGATGGCGAAACCACCTACTCACCGTTGCCGGCGACGCACATCGGCGGACTGTGGTGGATCTTCACCTGCCTGATGCGCGGAGGCTTGTGCATCACCGGCGGTGAGAACACCACCTCCATCATGGAGATCCTCAATACCAACGAGGTCGCCTCGACGTGCCTGGTTCCCACTCTGCTGTCGAAACTGGTTTCAGAACTGAAGTCCGCTGACGCGAAGGTTCCGTCGTTGCGTCTCGTCGGATACGGCGGCTCGCGGGCAATCGCGGCCGACGTGCGGTCCATCGAAGCGATGGGCGTTCGCACGGCACAGGTCTATGGCTTGAGCGAAACAGGCTGCACCGCATTGTGTTTGCCGACCGACGACGGCTCCATCGCCAAAATCGAGGCGGGTGCTGTGGGACGTCCGTACCCAGGCGTGGAGGTCTATCTGGCCGCGCCAGATGGCGCACCGGGCGCCGCTCCTTCCGCCTCATTCGGCACGCTGTGGATCAAGTCCCCGGCAAACATGTTGGGGTACTGGAACAATCCAGACCGCACCAAGGACGTTCTGGTTGACGGCTGGGTGAACACCGGGGACCTCCTGGAACGCCACGAGGACGGCTACTTCTACATCAAAGGAAGATCGTCGGAGATGATCATCTCTGGCGGCGTGAATGTGGCGCCCGACGAGGTCGATCGCATCGCCGAAGGCGTTGTGGGCGTCCGCGAGGCCGCTTGTTATGAAATACCCGATGCGGAGTTCGGCGCCCTGGTAGGTCTGGCTGTCGTCCCGTCCGCCGAGCTGGATGACGCGCAAGCCCGAAAGCTCAAGCAAGCGATCGCGGCTCGGTTTCGGCAAGAGTCGGAATCGGCGGCGCGGCCGGCAACGATCGTGATCGCCGCCGAGATTCCGCGAACCCAGTCCGGCAAGGTCATGCGGACCTCACTGGCTGCCATGGCAAGCGGAGCCAAAGCCCAAGTGAGTGCTCGTGGTTGAGACGATGCGGGAAAGGGTTCTTGCCGCTGTCTGCGATGTGTTGTACATCGACGAAGCGGAGCTCATGGACGGCGACGCCACCGACCTCAGAGACCTTGGATTGGATTCTGTTCGGTTTGTTCTCCTGATGAAGCAGCTCGGCGTTAACCGGGAATCCGAGGTGCCGTCCCGCCTGGCGGAAAACCTGTCGATTGCGGGCTGGGTTCACGAGCTGGAGAACCTTGGAGGGTCTGGGTGAGCGCGCCAGACGAAGGACGCATAGATCGAGTTCCGTTGAGTAGGTCCCAACAGAACCTCTACAACGGGGTGCTGCAGGACAGCGATCCCGCGCTGTACCTGATCGGCAAGACCTATCGATTTCACCCGCTGGAACTGTCCGGATTCCTGGCCGCCCTGAGGGCCACGATTCTCGAGAACCCCGTGCAGCTCTGCGTTCTCGAGACGCCTGCGACTCGGCCCGATACCGTGATCGTCTATCCAGATCTGGTGCCGCGGCTACAGTTCGACGACATCGTGCGCGTGCGACCACACGATCAGGATCGACCAGATCGTGGCGACGAGGAGCTGAGCCGCACGTGGTCTGAGGGCATCCTCGACACGCCGCTGGCACGCTACACCGTATGGACGGACCAGAACGGCTACGTGGCCGGCCTGGACGTCCACACCCACCACATCCTGGTCGACGGCGGTGCAACAGGGATCATCGAGGACTGTCTGGCGCGACACCTCGCCGTCGGCGGTACTACCGAAAACCTCGATTCCACCGACGGTTTGGCCAAGCTGACGGCAGCACACCGTCGCGAGAAGGCCAAGGTCGAAGAGTCGCTACAGCGTGTCGCCGATGTTGTGCAGCGTGAGCTCGCCGACGATGCCCGCCTCGGCGCCCATGGTCAAGGCTCGAATGGTGTGCCCGGGTCCGCGGCCAAGGGAGTCCTTCGGGAATCAGTGACGATCTCCGGCAACGCATTTGACGCGGTGCTGGCGCTGTCGGAAGCCAAGCAGGTTCCACTCAACGTGTTGGTGAGTGCAGCGGCCGTGGCGGTGGACGCAAGCATTCGGCAGAGCACCGAAAGCCTGCTGGTCCACGCGGTGGACAACCGGTTCGGCGATCCGGAGTTGAATGTCGCGACGTGTCTGGTCAACTCCGTCGCGCACTCGGCCCGGTTTTCTCCATTCGCATCGGTGCAGGACGTCGTTCGGACCCTCGACCGGAGCTATGTCAAGGCCGTACGACGCCGGTGGCTTCGTGAAGAACATTATCGCCGAATGTATTTGGCGATCAACCGAACATCTCATATCGAGGCGTTGACACTCAATTTCATCCGCGAGGCATGCGCGCCCGCACTTCGCCGGTTCCTGGCGGAAGCACCTGTTGCGACGGATATCGGTCCGGTCGAGGGCATGACCGTCGCGAGTGTTCTGGATGAAGAGCAGCGCACTCTCAATCTGGCCATTTGGGACAGGGCGGATCTGCTCGAACGCAAGGCAAAGTCCGGGCTTGTCGAAAGGGTCGGGGAACGGATCGCTGCGGCGCTGGAATCCATGGCGGCGCTGTGGGATCAGCCGATCGCCATGACCGTCGACGAGTGGTTCGTGGTCGGCCCGGACGGGACCCCCGGCACAGGTGATGCGGCAATCCAGACAGCGCAGCCGGCGGCACCCGCGTGGTTTGTAGACGCGGCAGGGGGCGTCCAACAGATTCTGGAAAGTCGTCCCTATGTCTATCCATGGGTCGCCGTGCTGGCGCAGAGGGGCGCCGTGCCCGGTGACGTGATGGTGTTCACCGACGACAACACCGACCAGACCATTGATCTTTTGATCGCGTGCCACCTTGCTGGCTGCGCGTACAGCGTATGCAACACCTCCGACGAAATTTCCTTGCGGGTCAACGCCATTGGTGATGACATCGGCGAGGTCTCGGTGCACGTGATCGAGGTTGCCGCCGCCGGCGTCGAGGTTCTGGGTGAGGTGAATGACGACGCGCGAAGGCTCGCTGACCGACGCATCGAACAGGTGACACAGGATCCGGCGCTCGGCACCAGGACGGCGTACATCATGCCGACCTCGGGGACGACCGGGCAACCCAAGCTGGTACGCATCGCACACGGGTCGCTGGCGCTCTTCTGTGACGCGGTCCGACAGGCCTACGGATGGGGGCCACACGACACCATTCTCCAATGCGCGCCGTTGACCTCAGACATCAGTGTGGAGGAGATCTTTGGCGCGACGATCTGCGGATCGGAACTGATCCGATCCGCCGCCACGAAGACGGGCGACCTGGACGCGCTGGCACGAGATGTCATCGCCACGTGCGCGACAGTCGTCGACCTGCCGACCGCCGTGTGGCATTTGTTGTGCGAGGACGCCGAAGCCATAGACGCGATTCGCCGCTCTCGCCTGCGGCAGATTGTCGTCGGCGGGGAAGCCATCCGCCCCAGCGCGGTCGACAAGTGGGTCGGTTCTGGTGCGTCACAAGGGGTCTCGCTGGTCTCGAGCTACGGTCCGACAGAGACCACAGTCGTCGTCACGTACCTCCCGATAGCCGGCGACGGAACGACCGTTGCGTCCGGCGCCCGGTTGAGGCTGGGCCGGCCGATAGTGCCGAAAACCGTGTTCATCGCATTCGGCGAAGTCGTCATCGTCGGGGACCTGGTCTCCTCCGGCTATCTCGGAATCCAGGACCGCAGCTTCGGCACCGTGACCGCCAGTGACGGTTCGCGACGCCGCGTATTTGCCACCGCCGACCGCGTTACGCTTGACGAGGAAGGCTTTCCGGTCTTCTCCGGACGCAAAGATGCCGTCGTCAAGATCTCCGGCAAGCGTGTCGATATCGCGGAGATAACCAGGCACATCTCCGAGGACCCCGCCATCTCCGATGTCGCCGTCGAGTTGCACAACGGAAGTCTCGGGGTGTGGTTCGAAACCCTAGAAACCCGCAAGGGCGCCGAGGATGCCGCGGCAGCGGCACGCATCAGGCTGATTCTCGTGAGCTCGGGGGTGTCCTCGTTTTTCGTTGTCGGCGTGCCGAATATCCCGAGAAAGCCCAACGGCAAGGTCGACAGCGACAACCTGAGGGCCATGCCTGCGTCGGTGGAGGCAGTGCGAGACGATACGGAGACCCATGAGAGCGCCGCCGGCCTCGCGCAGGTCTGGGGTCGGCACCTCGGGACCGTCATCCGGCCAGACTCCTCGTTGCTCGGTGCTGGGATCGGTTCGCTGGACCTCATCAGAATCCTGCCGGACACCCGCAAGTATCTGAACCGGCACCTCACCATTCTGGATCTGATCAGTGCTGATACCGCCGCCAACCTGGTGGCCGATTTCGCCTCTGCCGCAACGACTGCCGATGCGTGGATGGACAGCGGCACGGCCGCCGAGATACAACGCGATCTTGATGCACTTGCGCGGCAGATACCCTTGGCCAGCGCGGAACACCGCCCAGCGAGCGGCGCGGGCCAGGCGATCATCGTGCTGGGCGCGTCGGGAATTCTCGGTACCGGATTCGCCGGAGCCATCCTGGACCTGAAACGATCCGGCGTCCGGTGTCCGGACGTGGTCTTGGCCACCAGGTCAGAACTCCCCGACCACGGTCCGTGGGCCGCCCTACGAAGCATCGATGGCATACGGATCCAACAACTCTCTGCTGATTTCGGGGCTGCGGAACTAGAAGCTTTGATGCGCGACACGGGCGCCGGCACCGTCATCAATTGCATCGGCAACACCAACGTGCTGGTGCCCTATCGCGAACTTCGGATCGCGAACGTGGACTTGGTATCCGCCCTCGTCGAGGTATGCGCGCGCCGCGGAGCCAGGCTGGTGCAGCTGTCGACGTTCGTCGTCAATGCGGATGTCACCGCGCCCCGAGTCACCGATCCCTGCACTGCGCCCTATCCGTACGCGGCATCAAAGTCGGTCGCGGAATTGGTCATGGCGAGTTCGCCGCCTTCGCTCGATTTCACCATCGTGCGCCTGCCCCGCGTCCTCGGCGAGGACTATCAATTGCGTTACAGCGCGGATATTCTGGTCTCAGTTGTCGATGCCTGTAGCGCGTTGGGCGCCTATCCGTCCCTCGCTTTGACCGAAGAAGTCACCACTGGCCGAGCCGCGGCGAAGGCAATCCTGGGCCTGTTACCCGAATTGGGCGGACCGACTGAATTGGGGAGGGGCATCACCGTGTTGCGCGGTGAGGCGGTGGACTACGCACAGCTTCTCAGCGGATTTGCCGCCGACGAGCTCGATGTCGTGGCGTGGAAGCACCGACTGGACGAAAGCGATTGGGCGAAGCGAAATCCGCGCAGATGGTCGGTGGTAGACGGCTGGGTGAGCCTGGGCATGAGAATAGGTGCGCGCTCTTACGCGGAGTACCTCTCGGACTACCCGACCCTCGCCCTAGGGGTCGACGCCGCAGCCGAGCTCGCCGCGCCATCTCAGTCGGTGCGAGAGCTGTTCCAGGTCAGCGCGACAGCTCCAATTGTTTGACCAATTTCTTCGGGGCGACGAGGCTGTAGGACATAAGAACCCATTCCTCGATTTCGCGCCAGCGATCGGCTCTGGCGTTGTTGCCGATACTGATCGAGACCCAACCATGTCGGCCGAGGCCGTAACCGGTTGGTTCGGCATTGGTATCGGTGGCGACGACGGCGGCGGCTTCCTCCTGGGGAAGCTTGACGGTGATGGTCGTTGCGTCAGCGGAGGTGAAGATAAAGTTCTTGCCGCGCACTCGAAATGACGGTTCACCGCCCCACGCTTCGATGTCGACCCGGGCGGCCTCCGGCAGTCGGGCGACGATTTTCTCCAGCCTGGACATGTTGGACGTGCTCATCGTGACGGGCCTAACGCTGATCGCTGGAAACCAAAGACCGATCCGGTGGGTGGGGATGGACCGGCGCCACCGGGGTCCGGGCCGGCCGTGAGCGCACCCGGATCGGCCACCAGAACCAGCGACCCAGCAGTGCCGCGATGGACGGCGTCATCAAGGCCCGCACTATCAAGGTGTCGAACAGCAGACCCAAACCGATCGTCGTGCCCACCTGGCCGATCATTCGCGCATCACCGACCACCATGGCCCCCATCGTGAAGGCAAACACCAGACCGGCGTTCGTCACGACTTTGCCAGTACCGCCCATGGATCGGATGATGCCGGTATTGAGGCCTGCGTGTATCTCCTGTTTGAATCGGGAGACCAACAGCAGGTTGTAGTCCGAGCCCACGGCCAACAGCACGATGACGGACATCGCAATGACCAACCAGTGCAACGGGATACCGAGAAGGTGCTGCCAAACCAGCACAGACAGCCCGAACGACGCGCCCAGTGAGATCGCGACCGTCCCCACAATGACCGCGGCGGCGATAAAGGCCCGGGTGAGAACCAGCATGATGATGAAAATGAGGCACAGCGAAGAGATTCCGGCGATCATCAAATCCCATTTGGCGCCTTCGGAGATGTCTTTGAAGACGGCGCCCATGCCGGCCACGTAGATCTTGGCATCCTCCAACGGTGTTCCCTTGAGCGCCTCTTCGGCCGCGGTGTGTAGCGCGGGGATGCTCGCGATGCCCTCGGCTGACGCCGGGTCACTGCGATGCAGAATGATGAAGCGAGCGCAGTGCCCGTCGGGCGACAGGAAAGACTTCATCGCGCGCTGGAAGTCTTTGTTCTTGAACACTTCTGGTGGCAGATAGAAAGAGTCATCGTTCTTGGCGGTGTCGAAAGCCTTCCCCATGGCGTTGGCGTTCTGGCTCATCTCGTCCATCTGGTCGAAGATGCCGGACATGGTGCTGTGCATGGTGAGCATCATGACCCGCATGCTGCCCATGGTTTCGATCATCGGTGGGAAGGTGGACAGCATCTGCGGCATCAGCAAGTCCAGGTTTTTGATGTCACCGACCAGGATGTTCAGCTTCTCATCGACCGCGTCCAATCCGTCCAGGCCATCGAATATCGACCGCAGCGACCAACAGATCGGAATATCGAAACAGTGCTTCTCCCAATAGAAGTAGCTGCGAATCGGGCGCCAGAAGTCATCGAAGTCCGCGATATGGTCGCGCAGTTCATTGGTGATCTGCTGCATTTCCTCGGTGTCTTTGACCATCCGGTGCGTTTGGTCGGCGAGTTGGGTCATCAGCCCGTACATCCGCTGCATGGTCGCCATCGTCTTGGCCATCTCATCGGCTTGCGTCAGCATGTCGTTCATCCGGTCACGCTGGTATTTCATGGTCTGCACCTGGCCGGCGTTCTGCATGCTGATCTGAAACGGAATCGTGGTGTGGTCCATGGCGGTTCCGTCCGGCCTGGTGATGGCCTGAACCCGGGAAATCCCGGGCACCCGGAAGAGGCCCTTGGCCAGCTTGTCCAAGACCAAGAAGTCCGCCGGGTTCCGCATATCGTGATCCGATTCGACCATCAAGATCTCCGGCTTCATACGGGCCTGGGAGAAGTGGCGATCGGCGACCGCGAAGCCTTTATTGGCGGGGATGAAGCTGGGCAGGTATGCCCGGTCGTCGTAGCTGGGCTTATAGCCGGGCAGCGTCAGCAACCCGACCATGGCGACGGCGAACGTGGCGACCAGGACGGGCAGTGGCCAGCGAACGACGACGGTGCCGACCCGCCGCCAGCCACGCACCTGAAGACGCCGCTTGGGGTCGAACAATCCGAACCGGCTGCCGACGGTGAGAACGGCTGGCCCCAGTGTCAGCGCGACGATCACGGCAGTCAGCATCCCTACCGCGCAAGGGATGCCGAGCGTCTGAAAGTAGGGCATCCGGGTGAAGTGCAGGCAGAACGTCGCGCCGGCGATGGTCAGACCGGAGCCCAGGATGACGTGCGCCGTCCCCCGGTACATCGTGTAGAAGGCCGCTTCTCGATCTTCGCCCGCTTGGCGTGCCTCCTGATAGCGGCCGATGATGAATATCCCGTAGTCGGTCCCGGCCGCAATCGCCAGCGAAGTGAGCAGGCTGACCGCGAAAGTCGAGAGTCCGATGAGTCCGCTATGACCGAGCAGCGCGACCATTCCGCGCGCCACCGACAATTGGACGCCGACCGTGAGCAGCAGCAAGAACACGGTGATGGGCGACCGGTAGACGAAGAGCAGCATTATCAAGATCACCGCGACCGTGGTCAGGGTGACTTTGGCCATGGATTTGTCGCCGCTCGAATGTAG
Organism: Mycobacterium sp.; assembly: GCA_032162865.1. GTDB lineage: Bacteria > Actinomycetota > Actinomycetes > Mycobacteriales > Mycobacteriaceae > Mycobacterium. The sequence goes on from JAVROG010000162.1 coordinate 9,462, forward strand.
ATCGGCGGCCAGCGCCGCGCCCCCGGTGACGTAGGACTTGACCCCCGGCGGTGCCGGGGTGCTGTCCACGATCTTGCGTACCGCGTCGACCGAGTCGTTGGCCAGCAGCTCGCCTTGATTGCCGGCGAGGTTCACTTGGACGGTGACGGCCTTACCGTCGTTGCTCTGCGCGCCCGGCGCCGTCAGTGGATCGCTCCAGAAGTCCTGGATGGCTAGGACGTGCGCCTTGTCCTCGCGAAGCTTGCGCATCAGGCCGTCGTAGTACCTGTGGGCGTCGTCACCAAGCGGCTTGTCGCCTTCCAGAACGATCATCGCCACGCTGTCGGTATTGCCTTCGTTGAAGGCGTGGCCGATACGGTTCAGGGCCACCAACGACGGTGCGTCTCTCGGGCTCAGCGACACCGACCGCTCCTGGCCGACTATCTCCAGCGAGGGCACGAACACGCTGAGGATGACGACAACGGCCAGCCAGAACAAAATGATCGGCACCGCCAGGGCGTGGATCATCCTGGCGATGAACGGCTGCTCGGTATGAGTGGAACCAGTCGGCGCCCGTTCGGCGGCTTGCGGCGGGGTCTGCACTGGCGTCTCCTTCGCGGCCTCGCAGCTACTACGCGAAGGTAGACCGTTTTCTCGGACAGCGCGGCCCAATTTACCGAGCATCTCCGCAGTTGGTCGCATCGGATCAGGAAAAGTTCCGTCGAGCTCAGTCCTGCAGTAGCAGTGTGCCGAACATGATCGCCATTCCGGCAGCCATCATCACCTGCACGGCGCTGCTGACCGTTCTGCGCCAGGAGCGGGCTCGTCGGCGTCGGCTTCCGCCGCGTTGTGCGACGAGCCCGTAGCCCAAGACGACCGCCGCGACGACGAAGATGACCGTCCAAATCCAGTTCCCGGCGTCGACCCAGCCCGGCAAGTTGTCGCTTGCGTGCGCGTTCGTGCCGGACACGTCCATATCCGGCATTTCCATGTTCGGGTCCATGTTCGGCATTTCCATGTTCGGCGGCATGTGGTGTTCGGCGCCCGATCCATCGCCGTGTTGGTGTTG
>JAVROG010000163.1:0-5619 GCA_032162865.1 Mycobacterium sp.
CCGCGGTCGGATCAGCGATGCCCTGACCGGCGATGTCGGGAGCGCTGCCGTGCACCGGCTCGAACATCGACGGATTAGTCCGGGTCGCATCTATATTTCCGCTGGCGGCCAGGCCGATACCGCCGCACACCGCGCCGGCCAGGTCGGTGATGATGTCGCCGAACAGGTTGTCGGTGACAATCACGTCGAAGCGACCTGGGTTGGTGACGAGGTGAATGGTGGCCGCGTCGACGTGCAGGTAGTCCACTTCGATGTCGGGGTGGTTGGCACCGATCTCCTGCACTGTCCGCCACCACAGCGAACCCGCGAACGTCAGCACATTGTTCTTGTGCACCAGGGTCAGGTGCTTGCGGCGCCGACTCGCCCGCTCGAATGCGTCCTGGACGACTCGCCGGACACCGAACGCGGTGTTGACGCTGACTTCGGTGGCCACCTCGTGCAGTGTGCCGACGCGCAGCGCGCCACCGTTCCCCGTGTAGGGCCCCTCGGTCCCCTCGCGCACAACCACGAAATCGATAGCCGGGTTACCCGCCAGGGGGCTGGTCACCCCGGGATACAACCGGGATGGTCGCAGGTTGATGTGATGGTCCAATTCGAAGCGCATGCGCAGCAACAGGCCGCGCTCCAGGATGCCGCTCGGGACAGATGGGTCGCCGATCGCACCGAGCAGGATGGCGTCATGCTCGCGTAGTTCGGGAACCACCGAGTCGGGAAGCACCTCGCCGGTCGCGTGATAGCGGCGAGCGCCGAGGTCGTAGGTGGTCTTCTCGATGCCCGGGCGGACCACGTCGAGGACCTTGAGCGCCTCGGCGACTACCTCGGGACCGATCCCGTCGCCACCGATTACCGCCAGCTTCATCACGTGAGGTCAACTACCTCGAGCTTGCTGGCGCTCACTGCCGTCGTAATCTCCGACCGCACCTCGCCGGGGACGTCCTGATCCAGCCGCAGCAGAATCGTCGCGCTGTCGCCTTCTGCGTCCTCGGACAACTGCGCGGCCTGGATGTTCACCCCGGCCGCACCCAGCAACGTACCGATCTTGCCCAGTGCTCCGGGCCGGTCGGCGTAGTTGATCACCAGGTTGGTGCCCTGGGCGCGCAGGTCGAAGTTGCGCCCGTTGATCTGCACGATCTTTTCCACCAGTTGCGGCCCAGACAACGCGCCGGCGACATTGACCACCGAGCCGTCCGCGCCGACGGCCCGCACGTCGACCACACTGCGGTGGTTGGGGCTTTCGGTGGCCTTGGTGACCTCGGCGGTCACTCCTCGCTCGGCAGCGAGTGCCGGCGCGTTGACGAACGTCACCGCGTCTTCGATGACCGCCGAGAACAGGCCGCGCAGCGCCGAAAGCTTCAGCACCTCCACCTCTTCGGCGGCCAGCTCACCGCGGACCTGCACCGACAACGACACCGGCAGTTCATCGGACAACGCGGCGGTCAGCACGCCGAGCTTGCGCGCCAGATCCAGCCAGGGCGCCACCTCCTCGCTGACCACTCCGCCGCCGACATTGACCGCGTCCGGAACGAACTCCCCCGCCAGGGCCAGCCGCACGCTTTCCGCGACGTCGGTGCCGGCCCGGTCCTGGGCCTCAGCGGTGGACGCCCCGAGGTGCGGTGTGACCACCACCTGCGGCAACTCGAACAGTGGGCTGTCCGTGCAGGGTTCGGTGCCGAACACGTCGAGACCGGCCCCCCGCACGTGGCCACTGGTGATCGCATCGGCCAACGCCGCCTCGTCCACCAGGCCACCGCGCGCCGCATTGACGATGATGACGCCGGGCTTGGTCTTGGCCAGCGCCTCTTTGTCGATCAGGCCTTTGGTCTCGGGCGTCTTGGGCAGGTGCACCGAGATGAAGTCGGCACGGGCCAACAGGTCGTCCAGGGAAAGCAGTTCGATGCCCAGCTGGGCGGCCCGAGCCGACGAGACGTACGGGTCGTAGGCGACGATGTGGGTGCCGAACGCGGCGATCCGCTGGGCGACCAACTGCCCGATCCGGCCCAGTCCCACGACACCGACGGTCTTGCCGAATATCTCGGTCCCCGAGAATGACGACCGCTTCCAGGTGTGTTCGCGCAAGGTGGCGTCAGCGGCAGCGATCTGGCGGGACGCGGCCAGCAGTAGCGCGAGTGCATGCTCGGCGGCGCTGTGGATGTTCGACGTCGGGGCATTGACCACCAGCACACCGCGAGCGGTGGCGGCCTCGACATCGACGTTGTCCAGGCCCACGCCCGCGCGCGCGACGATCTTCAGCTTGGGCGCTGCGGCCAGTACCTCGGCGTCGACGGTGGTGGCCGACCGGACCAGCAGGGCGTCAGCTTCTGGCACCGCGGCCAGCAGTTTCTCCCGGTCAGGACCATCTACCCAGCGCACCTCGACCTGGTCTCCCAGGGCAGCAACCGTTGATTGGGCAAGTTTGTCGGCGATTAAAACAACAGGCAGGTTCACCCGAACAGCGTAGCGGCGACCGCCAGCGCGACGGAGTCGGGCGCAGCGGGTCGCCGCCATCGACTCAGTCGGCTCTAATTGACGGGTGGACGTCACCGTCGTCGGCAGCGGGCCAAATGGGCTCTCGGCTGCCGTGATCTGTGCGCGCGCAGGTCTAAAAGTGCAGGTAGTCGAAGCCCAGCCGACTTTCGGCGGCGGCGCCCGGAGTGCGGACGACTTTGAATTTCCCGGAGTCTTGCACGACGTGTGCTCCGCGGTTCACCCGCTGGCCTTGGCATCGCCGTTTTTCGCCGAGTTCGATCTGGCCGCCCGGGGCGTGACATTGGCCGTGCCGGAGATCTCCTACGCCAATCCGCTGCCTGACCGGTCCGCGGCGATCGCTTACCGCGATCTGGAGCGAACCTGCGCCGAGTTGGACGACGGCGCATCGTGGCGGCGTTTTCTGCGCCCGCTGGTGGCGAACTCCGATGCCGTCGTGGCCTTCCTGCTCGGCGACAAGCGCTCGGTCCCTAGTGAATTGCCGACGGTAGTGCGGCTGGGACTGCGGATGCTGTCCCAGGGAACCCCGGCGTGGGGGTTGCTTGCCGGCGACGATGCCCGCGCGTTGTTCACCGGCGTTGCCGCCCATGCGATTACGCCGCTGCCCTCACTTGCGTCGGCTGGCGCCGGAATGATGCTCTCGACGCTCGCCCATTCGGTCGGCTGGCCGATTCCGGTCGGTGGCACCCAGATGATCTCCGATGCGCTGATCGCCGATCTGCGTGCGCACGGTGGTGAATTGACGGCCGGCGTGGAGGTTACCGCGCCGCCCGGTGGTGTCACGGTTTTCGACACCGCTCCGACCACACTATTGCGGGTGTACGGTGATGCACTCCCTCCTCGGTACGCAAAAGCTTTGCGCTGCTATCGATTTGGGTCTGGCGTCGCCAAAGTAGATTTCGTGCTCGCCGACGACATTCCATGGTCGGATCACCGGATCAGGCAAGCACCGACGCTTCATCTCGGGGGCACCCGCGAGCAGATGGCACAGGCGGAGGCAGCCATCGCAGCCGGGCGTCATGCCGACTCGCCGATGGTGCTCGCCTCCGTTCCGCACGTCGCCGATCCCGGTCGGGTAGACAGCCAGGGGCGTCGCCCGTTCTGGACCTACGCCCACGTGCCGGCGGGATCCACCGTCGATGCGACCGAAGCCGTGACCGGTGTCGTGGAACGGTTCGCGCCCGGGTTCCGCGACATCATTGTGGCGTCGCGCAGCGTGCCCGCGGCACAGATGGCTGACCACAACGCCAACTATGTCGGCGGTGACATCAGCGTGGGCGGCAACTCGACGCTACGCGCGCTCGCCGGCCCGACCTTGCGCGTGAACCCTTGGAGCACACCTGTTCCCAAGGTGTATCAGTGTTCGGCGGCCACGCCGCCGGGCGCCGGCGTGCACGGCATGGCGGGCTACTACGCCGCCCGCACGCTGTTGCGCCGCGAGTTCAGCATTTTGGAGATGCCTAGGCTGGCGCCATGACCAAACTCGCGATCATCTATTACTCGGCCACCGGACATGGCACGTCGATGGCAAAACGCGTCGCTGCGGCCGCCGAGGCCGCGGGCGCCGAAGTCCGGGTGCGCCCTGTCGCCGAAACCCGCGACCCGGCATCGTTCGCGGGGAACCCCGCGTGGACGGCGAATTACGAAGCCACCAAGGATCTTCCCGCGGCCACCGGCGACGACATCGTGTGGGCCGACGCGGTGATCTTCGGCTCCCCTACCCGGTTCGGTTCGGTCGCAGCGCAATTGCGTGATTTTCTGGACTCGTTGGGCGGGTTGTGGGCGGAAGGCAAGCTCGCGGACAAGGTGTACGCGGGCTTCACCTCCAGCAACACGCTGCATGGCGGCCAAGAGACCACGCTGCTGACGTTGTACGTCACGCTGATGCACTTCGGCGGCATTATTGTGCCGCCCGGGTACACCGATCCGCTGAAGTTCGTGGACGGCAATCCCTATGGGGTGAGCCTGGTTTCCACGCACGACAACATCACTGACATAGAGGACGCGACGGCCAACGCTCTGGACCACCTGGCGCGTCGCGTCGTCCAGACGGCCGAGCGGCTATCGCGACACTGAACCTACGCACACGACACGCCGCAACGGGTGTGCGTAGCTTCAGTTTCGACGAACTAACGGGCTAGGCGGTTTCGGTGATCGGGCGGTCGACCCAGCTCATCAGGTCGCGCAGCTTCTTGCCGGTGACCTCGATGGGGTGCTCGGCGTTCTCCTTGCGCAGTTGCTCGAGTTGTTTGTTGCCACCCTCGACGTTGGCGACCAACCTCTTGGTGAAGGTGCCGTCCTGGATGTCGCGCAGGATGGCGCGCATCCGGTCCTTGGTGTCTGCATCGATGACGCGCGGTCCGGAGAGGTAACCGCCGAATTCGGCAGTGTCGGACACCGAGTAGTTCATCCGGGCGATGCCGCCCTCATACATCAGGTCCACGATCAACTTGAGCTCGTGCAGCACCTCGAAATACGCCATCTCCGGCGGGTAACCCGCCTCGACCATCACATCAAAGCCGGTCTTCACCAATTCCTCTGTGCCGCCGCATAATACGGCCTGCTCGCCGAAGAGGTCGGTTTCGGTCTCGTCCTTGAACGTGGTCTTGATGACACCGGCGCGGGCGCCGCCGATGGCCTTGGCGTAGGAGAGCGCCAGCGCCTCGCCCTCTCCGTTCGGGTCCTGGTCGACCGCGATCAGACAGGGCACACCCTTTCCGTCGACGAACTGGCGCCGCACCAGGTGTCCCGGCCCCTTGGGTGCGACCATCGCGATGGTGACATTGGCGGGCGGCTTGATCAGATCAAAGTGAATGTTCAGACCGTGACCGAAAAACAGTGCGTCACCGTCTTTCAGGTTGGGCTCGATGTCGTTCTTGAAGATGTCGGCCTGCGCGGTGTCGGGGGCCAGCAGCATGATCACATCGGCCCACTTGGCCACCTCGGCCGGGGTGTCGACCTCGAGTCCCTGCTCCTCGACCTTGGCCCGGGACTTCGAGCCCTCCTTCAGGCCGACTCGCACCTCGACGCCGGAGTCACGCAGGCTCAGCGAGTGTGCGTGCCCCTGGCTCCCGTAGCCGATCACGCCGACCTTGCGGCCCTGGATGATCGACAGGTCTGCGTCGTCGTCGTAGA
>JAVROG010000164.1:0-4490 GCA_032162865.1 Mycobacterium sp.
GTCTCGACGCGCGGGCCTACCGGCTGGCGTGGCCCGCCGATATGACGGTGTTCGAGATCGACCAGCCACGGGTCATCGAGTTCAAGTCCACCACTCTGGCGGGTCTGCGCGCCGCCCCGACAGCCGACCTGCGCACAGTATCCATCGACCTGCGGCACGACTGGCCGGCCGCCGTGCGCGACGCGGGCCTGGACAGCGACCGGCCCACCGCCTGGATCGCCGAGGGTCTGTTCGGCTATCTGCCGCCGGACGCCCAGGACCGCCTGCTGGACAACATCACCGCGCTCAGCGCCGACGGCAGCCGACTGGCCACCGAAACCGTCCCGGACATGTCGCAGCTGGATCTGGAAAAGGCCCGCGAAACGATGCACACAGCCACCGCCAAATGGCGTGACCACGGCTTCGAACTGGAGGTTGCGGACTTGGGATACGAAGGCGAGCGCAATGAGGTCCCCACCTACCTGCAGAACCTCGGCTGGCGGTCGGTCGGTACGCCGATAAGTCGGCTCTTGGCCGACAACGCACTAGCGGCCATGCCGCACAGCAGCGACTGGGTTCCGATGGCCGACACCGTCTACTACACGTCCGTCCTGAGCAAGTAGTCAACCACGATGCCCCCTGACCGAGCGTCACTGCGCGCCTGCTCCCGCCGTGAGGAACAGGACCCAGTATGGCTCTCGTCACAGCCACGGCTGTCATAGCGCGTCGGAGGAATAGCGTAACTCTGGAATACGTCCACTACACCAGTAAGGAACATGAAATAGATTGTGCTACAACAGTTACGGTAACGCGGTGAGCAGATCAGAACGATGAGCCCAGCGCCTTGTCGGCGGTGCGGTTCTCGACAGCGCGTCAGTCGCCGGTCAGGACCCGCATGAGTCCTTGGCGGTCGACTTTGCCGGTGGGGAGCATGGGCACATCGTTCTCGGCGACCACGCGAATGACGCTGGGAACCTTGAACGTCGAAAGGTTGCGGCGTGCATGAGCAACGATGGTCTCAACCGATAACCGCGCCCCGGTGGCGGGCACGACAGCCGCCCCGACCACCTGTCCGCGGACTGGATGCGGCAACCCGATAACGAAACTATGTAGGACTTCCGGCATCGAATCCAACACGGACTCGACCTCGGCCGGTGCCACGTTGAATCCCGCGGTCTTGATGAGAGTGCTTGCGCGGCCGGTAAAGTGCAGATGGCCGGCGTCGTCGAACCAGCCCCTGTCTCCGGTGGCATACCAGCCGTCAGGGCCGAACACCTCGTGACGTTCCTGTTTGTAGATGGTGCTCATCACGATCTGGCCGCGAACCTGGATCTCGCCCTCTTCACCCGCTGGCGCCTCGGCGCCCGTGACGGGGTCGACTATCCGATGTTGCACCACACCGGGCAGCGGGATTCCGAAGGAGCCGCGCAATTCCGGCGGCAGCGGGGTGTCGGGCACCTCGACCATCGTGTGTGGGCCGCCGGTTTCGGTCATGCCCAACAGATTTGGTGCCAGGTCGGGCTCGCCTGGTCGTCGGTCGGGCGGCAGCGCCTCGAGCATCGTGCCGCCTCGCACGCTCGACAGGTCGCGCTCAGCGAAGTCAGGATGGTCAACCATGGCCTGGCTTGCCTGGGCCCAGCATGAGATGAACGTCGCGCGTTCCCGCTCCAACAGCGCCAGTGTGCTGCCCGCTTCGAACACGTCCTGCGCGAGGATGGCGGCGCCGGTCGAGAGTGCCTGCAGCACAACCATAGTCAGGCCGCCCACCCAGAAGAATGGCATGGGGGAGTAGATGCGGTCCGTCGAGGTGACGCCGCGATGGCGCGCCAGAATGTAGGCGTGGCGCACCAGGCTGCCGTGCGTGTGCACGACGGATTTCGGCTGGGCCGTTGTCCCGGATGTGGTGACCACGACGAGGTCGTCCGCGGGCCGCACCTCGGATTCAGCCGAACGTGCCAGCGATACAGACGATTCCCCACGCGGCCAGGGCGTAGCCCAGGGGCGGTCGCAGTCGGGCCAGATGTGGATCCGCCGCAGATAGGGCAGCGCCGGCGCAGCGATGACGGCACCCCCGTCGTCAAGGCTGGGCACAGCGTCCTGGATGCGCCCGATGAGGTCGCAGCCAGCGATCGACTGGCCCATGAGCACCACCTGCACATCGGTGTGACGCAACAGTCGTCCGAGTTCCCCGCCAGGTGCGAAAGTCGACAACGGAACGGTGAGTGCGCCGATTCGTGCGGCCGCCAGCCAGGAGATGAGCCACTGGGCACAGTTCGGGAACAGGATCCCTACCCGTGTCCCTTTGCCGACTCCCGAGGCCAGCAGTGCGTCGGCCAACTCCAGCGAGGCTGCGTCGGCCTCGGCGAAAGTCAGTCGCTCGCTGTCGGTGACGAGGAACTGGCCGTCGGGTTCGGCGCGCCTCAGTCTGAGGAGCTCGGGGATGCTGGCAGGCATGCCGTTTGGCGTCGAAGCGTCCGCCGCAGCCGTGGCTGCGGCCATCAGCCGACGTGGATCGGGATGTGGGAGTATCCCGCGACGTTGGACATGGTTACTCGGCGAAGACCGCCGGTGTCGACATCGAATCTGGGCCAGCGTTGCTGGAGCTGGCTGAAGGCGACGCGGCTCTCGAGTCGGGCGAGCCAGGAGCCCAGGCAGCTGTGCGAGCCGAATCCGAACGCCAGCGTGGTGGCCCCGCCTCGTCGGATGTCGAACGCGTCGGGCCGCTCGTAGGCCCGCGGGTCACGGGTCGCGGCCCCGGTCACCAGCAGCGTGGGGGAGCCTGCGGGAATCGTCCCGCCGTCGAGGGTGACGTCGCGGGTCGCAAAGCGCCCCTGATACTGCGACGGCGGGTTCAGCCGCAGCATCTCTTCGATTGCGCCCGGAATCAGTGTGGGATCCGCGAGCACCAACTCCCACTGGTCGGGATTGCGGTGAAAGGCCATCACGCCGTTGCCCACCAGCTTGGTGACCGTCTCACTACCGGCCGCGGCCAGGAGCACCGCGAACGTGGCAATGTCTTCGTCGCTGAGCCGGTGTGTTGCCGCCGCCTCGTCCTCGTAGGTGGCGGTGACGAGTCTGCTGATGATCAGGTCGTCGGGGTTACGGCGCTTCTCGCGTGCCAGATCCAGGAAGTACTCGCCCATCGCCATCGAGGCGGCGACGCCACTTTCGGTGGCGAAGGGGTTGTTTTCCTCCCGGTGCAGGAATCCGTCTGTCCACAAACGGATCTGCTGTCGTTCGCCGGTTGGGACGCCGAGCATCGAGGAGATGATCTCCACGGGGAACAGAGCGGCGAAGTCGGCCACCACATCGAAGTTCTGCCTGTCCTTCAGCGCGTCGATGTAGGAGGTCACCACCTCAACCACGAGCGGCTCCAGATTGGCGATCGCCGCCTTGGTGAACACCTGCCGCACCAGCTTGCGCAGCCGCTCATGCTCCGGAGGGTCCATGATGATCAACATGTTGGTATTCAACCGCTGCCGCATCGACAGGCCGTCCAAGGTCACCCCGTAGGCGCTGCTGAACGTCTCCCAATCCCGGTGCGCGGCAACAACATCCTCGTAGCGGGTCAGGGCATAGAAGTCCCATTGCTCGCTGTAATAGACCGGCGCCTCATCACGCATCCAGCGGTAGGTCTCATACGGATCGTCGAAGAAGACATCCGAGTACGGATTGAAATCGGCCGGGGCGCCGTCTTCGCGTGCTTTTGTGGCCGACGGCGCACCATGGTCAGTCGACATCTCAGGCGTCGACCCGCATCATGCTCGACAGCGTGCCGCCCATCACCATGGCGACCTCGTCGTCGCTCAGCTCGGGGTGACGCTCAGCGTAGCTGAGGGGATCCGCCAGGCCCTCGGGATGGGGGTAGTCCGAGCCGAAGAAGAGGTGGTCGATCGGCACCAGCTTCGCAAGCTCGGCCACGTTCTCCTCCCAGAAGGGATTGAAGTAGATGCAGCGATGGATGGCCTCGACGGGATCTTCGCTGTAGAGCTGCGGCATCTTCTTGCGTGTGTCGCTGAGGTTCTCCAGTAGCCGGGGTAGCCAGGTTGTTCCGTTCTCCACCATGCCGATCCGAAGTTCGGGAAACCGGGTCAGGAGCCCGTGGCAGGCCAGCGCCGCGACGGCGTCCTCGGCCGGGTTGCGGGCCAGCGAGTAGTAGGAACGGAACGGCGAAGGCTGGAACGGGCGGAACTCGCCGGAACCTTCCCAGTCGTTGGCGTACCGGGAGTACCCACTATCGGAGGCGTGCATGATGACCAGCACGCCGGTCTCGACGACCCGCTTCCAGAACGGGTCGAATTCGGGCAGCGCGAAAGATCGCGGCCCGTGCAGCCCGGGTACCGGCGCCGGCCGGATGAGAATGGCTCGCGCGCCGCGTTCGACCACCCAGTTCAGTTCGTCGATGGCCTTTTCCACAATGGGCAAGGTGATGATCGGTGTGGTGAAGATCCGGCCCTGGTAGTCAAATTGCCAGGTCTCGTGCAGCCACTGGTTCAGCGCATGAATGATCG
>JAVROG010000165.1:0-2853 GCA_032162865.1 Mycobacterium sp.
TCAACATCGACTCCGACGCCTCCCACTTTCCGCACCGTCAGGAACTCGTCTACCTGCCCCCGGCGTGGTTCAACACCAACCCGCCGCCCCGCCTGCCGACGGTCATGATGATCGGCTCGGCGTTCAACCTCCCTTCCGACTGGCTAGGGCCCGGCGGCGCCTTCACCGCCATCGACGGCTTCGCCGCCAGCCACCACGGTTTCGCCCCGGTGTTCGTGTTTCCCGATCCCACCGGCTCGTTCGACAACGACACCGAGTGCGTCAATGGGAGCCGCGGCAACGCCGCCGATCACCTGGCCAAAGATGTGATCCCGTTCATGGTCTCGAACTTTGGCGTCAGCGCCGACCGGGCGAATTGGGGAGTCGCCGGGTGGTCCATGGGCGGTACCTGCGCCGTCACCCTCAGCGTCATGCATCCGGAGTTGTTCAGCGCCTTCGTGGACATCGCCGGCGACTTCCGGCCCAACATCGGCAGCAAGGAACACACCATCGCCCAGTTGTTCGGCGGCAATACCGCCGCGTGGGCGGAGTACGACCCACTGACCGTGATGACTCGGCACGGCCGCTATACCGGGTTGTCGGGATGGTTCGACATCCCCGCGCCGCCCGGTGCACACAGCGTCGCCCAAGCGGCCAACCCCGCCCTCGGGAGTACCACCGCGGCGAACCCGGAGGGCCAAGACGCTGCAGCCAACTCGCTGTGCACCATCGCCGAGGCCAATGGGATTAGCTGCGCGGTGGTGACCCAACCAGGCAAACACGACTGGCCATTCGCCGCCCAGGCGTTCGCCGCATCGTTGCCATGGCTCGCTGCGACGCTGGGAACCCCCGACGTCGAGCCGGTGCAGTTACCGCAACGGGGCAGCGGGGAACCGCACTGATGCGGTGGCTGCCCAGACCGCATCGGTGGCCGGGGCAGCTCTGCGCCATTTTCAATGGGAATTCACAGCTGACCCTCCCGTAACGAAGCCGACTTATTGGGGTGGGCGATGGTACGGTTCGCTGCTGTGGCTGCGAAGTTCGGCGAGGTAGGCGACCCGTACGCGGGATCGCCTGGCGGCCACCGCGCGGCAAACAGGCGGCAGTCATCGCGGGTAGTCCACCGCACCGCCGAGCAGTCAGAGATGAAGCGCCGTCGATTCCTCGGCTCGCTGGCCGCGGCCACCGTTGCCGCCGTGGGCGCGGCACGCCTGATCGTTGACCCGCAACCGCGAACTTTTGCCCAGGTGCCGCTGGACTCGGCCGCGACCTCCGGCCCGGTCGCCCCTTCGCCGGTCGGTTTGTTGCCACCCCCACCGCTGAGTGCTCGCATCCCGCTGCCTGGCGGTGGCGCCCTGATGAAGATCCCCGGAGACGGCGACTTGCTCGCCCTGACCCTCGATGACGGTGTCAACAGCGACGTGGTGCGTGCCTATACGCAGCTCGCCAAGGACACTGGTGCCCGGATGACATTTTTCGTCAACGGCATCTACGACTCGTGGACCGAAAATCTGGATCTGTTGCGGCCGCTGGTGGAGTCCGGGCAGATCCAGCTTGGCAACCACACCTGGTCGCACCCGGATTTGACGACGGTGCCGCAAAGCAAGGTCGTTGAAGAGCTCAAGCGCAATGACGAGTTCCTGAAGAAGACCTACGGCGTCGGCGCTAAACCGTACTATCGGCCGCCCTACGCGAAGCGCAACGCCACCGTCGACACTGTCGCAGCCGACCTCGGCTACACCGTCCCGACACTATGGTCAGGTTCGTTGTCGGATTCCACGCTGATCACCGAGGAATACATCCTCAAGATGGCCGACGAGTACTTCACCCCGCAGGCCATCGTGATCGGTCACCTCAATCACCTGCCCGTCACACACGTGTATCCCCAACTCATCGACACCATCCGCGACCGAAACCTCCGAACGGTCACACTCAACGACGTGTTCATCAGAACGCCTTAGCGACAACACGATTGGCCGCGCACACCCCGGATCCGCAACGGCTCGGCGGCCTCGGTTGGGCACGTCGCACCGGCGGTCGGTTATCGCGTACAGAGCGCCGGCGTCTCCTGGTCGCGACCGCGGTGGGGCAATGGACGAACGCCGTGGGACGGATCAAGCTCGGATTGGGTCGGGTTCCGGCGGCGGCCGCGCGCGTTGATCTCGACGCGTTGCGGGTACCTGATTCCGGGTTCGCGCGGGAGGCCGAAGAGGCGTGCGCCGAATTGCCACCGGCCCTGCTGGGGCACTCCTACCGCACTTGGTTGTTCGGGCATGCGCTCGCGGCGGTCGACGGGTGCGAGCTGGACGACGAGCTCTTCTATTGCGGGGCGCTACTGCACGACTACGGCATCGTCAACCCAACGGCCAACCGCGATTTCACGCTCGGCAGCGCCGACCGGATGTTCGCCTGCGCGCAGGCCGCCGGTGTGGATGACCAACGCGCGGATCTTCTCGCCGACGGTATTTGTGTACACGCAACACCGGGAATCCAGGTGGGCGCCGATGGCGCGACGGGCTGCTACCTGCAATGGGGCGCGATGGGCGACGGGGCCGGATTGCGCATCTGGGACATCACTGCGGGCAACGTAGCCGAGACCCTGCGCCGTTACCCACGAGGCGATTTCAAACGCGAACTCGTGAACATGATCCGCGCGGAGGCCGCAGCGGTGCCGGCGGGCCGCATGGGCCTCCTCGTCCGCTGCGGATTGCCGTTGGCCGTGCGGCTAGCACCTTTCGACTCCTGAGGTCATGCAGTGGATTCCGCTGACAACAACATCATGAAGCCACCGGTAAAACCGCTCGCCAGTGCCAATCTCTAAAATTTTAGAGATTCCCCTTCCGCTGGCGGCTCGTACATTGTTACCGTTTCGTG
>JAVROG010000166.1:0-26098 GCA_032162865.1 Mycobacterium sp.
TCTGCGGGTGCTGGACAATCCCGGCGACGCCGTCAGCATGCGGCGCATCCTCAACACGCCGCGCCGGGGCATCGGCGATCGTGCCGAGGCTTGTGTAGCGGTGTACGCCGAGAACACCGGCGCCAGCTTTGCCGACGCGCTTGTCGCCGCCGCCGACGGCAAAGTGTCGATGCTGAATTCGTGTGCGACGCTGACGAGTTCGTTGAGGTTGTCCAACCGCGCCAGCTCTTGCGGGTCGGTCGACGATTCCAGCTCCCGGCGGTAGCCGGTGCGTTCCAGCACCGCCTCGACCAACTCACCAAGATCGTCATCGAGGTGCCCGCGCAGTTCGTCCAGCAATTCGACGAATCCTGCGATCGCCTTCTCCGCGCGGGTGTTGAGCATCGGTACCTTGCCCGCGGCCGCGGCCTGCAAAGCATCGGCGAAGGTGGCTCCGGTGTTCTCGGCGTACACCGCCACACACGCCTCGGCGCGATCTCCGATACCGCGGCGCGGGGTGTTTAGGATGCGGCGCATACTGACCGCGTCGCCGGGGTTGTCCAGCACCCGCAGGTAGGCGACGATGTCGCGAATCTCCTTGCGCTCGTAAAAGCGCACTCCCCCAACGACTTTGTACGGAATCCCGGCGCGGATGAACACCTCTTCCAGCGACCGGGACGAGTTGTTGGTGCGGTAGAAGACGGCGACGTCGTTGTAGGTGATGTCGCCACGATCGGCTAGCGCGTCGATCTCCTGGGCGACGAACCGGGCCTCGTCGTGCTCGTTGTCGGCGACGTAGCCCGCGATCAGTTCGCCTTCACCAGCATCGGTCCACAGTCGCTTTTCGCGGCGTCCGGAATTGCGGGCGATCACGGAGTTCGCCGCCGACAAAATGTTCTGCGTCGAGCGGTAGTTCTGTTCCAGCAGAATCGTTGTGGCATCTGGGTAGTCGCGCTCGAAGTCTTCGATGTTGCGGATAGTGGCGCCCCGGAAGGCGTAGATCGACTGGTCGGCGTCGCCGACGACGCACAACTCAGCCGGCGGTACGTCATCGGATGCCTCGTCGGAGTCCGAGCCACCGCGGCCGACCAGTTCGCGCACCAGCATGTACTGCGCGTGGTTGGTGTCCTGATACTCGTCGACCAGGACGTGGCGGAACCGGCGCCGGTAGTACTGGGCAATCTGCGGAAAGGCCTGCAACACGGCGACGGTCTCGCCGATGAGGTCGTCGAAGTCCAGCGCGTTGGCCGCTCGCAGCCGGCGCTGGTACTCGCCGAACACCGAGGCCACGGTGCGCGCCAGGTCGTCGGATTCATCGGACAGGTCGGAAACCGCCTGGTGCGGATCGATCAGTTCGTTCTTCAGGTTGGAGATGGCGTTGGCCAGGAGCCGCGGCGAATACCGTTTGATGTCCAGGCCCATGTCTCGGCCGATCATCTGCAGCAGCCGACGTGAGTCGTCGGCGTCGTAAATCGAGAAGTTGGAGTTGAGCCCCTCGATCAGCGACGCCTGGTTACGCAGGATCCGCACACACGACGAGTGAAACGTCGACACCCACATGTACCGGGCGCGGTTGCCGACCAAAGTGGCCACCCGTTCCCGCATCTCGGCGGCGGCCTTGTTGGTGAAGGTGATAGCGAGGATCTGCCCGACCCCGACACCGCGCTCCGCGATCAGGTAGGCGATGCGCCGGGTCAGAACCGCCGTCTTCCCCGAACCCGCACCCGCAACGATTAGCAGCGGCGAACCCTGGTGCACCACCGCCTGGCGCTGCTGCGGGTTGAGTCCCGCGAGCAGTTCGGCTGCCGCGGTTGGATGGGAGGACTCGGCTTCGGTCGCGTGCACACTCATGTCGGTCCAAACTTACCGCCGTCCGCCGACAGGCTGGTCGCCCGCCGCCCCGGGCGATCGGACAGAGCCCCGAATTCACTGCGGTGTATCGGCGCAAAATTAGGCATCCGCAATTCCGTTGGTTCTTTGCGCGGGTACGCCACTTGGTGGCACACTCGTTTCGTGCTCAACACGCAGCTCCATCGGCGGACCCTAGGCCACGCGTGGCCCCAGGGCTGGCGTCGCCGATTTTTCTACGGGTACCGGCAAGCGGTGCCCGTGGTGTAGCTGCTTTCGCAGAGCCCCGTGGTCCGCTTCCGGATTCGGGGCTCGTCTTTTGTGAGGCCCAAACCGGATGAGACCAGAACCCCCACCTCACGAGAACGCGGAGATTGCAGAAATGAACACCGAGACAATCGAGGCCCAAGAACTCGACATCGACGGTTTGCGCGAAGAGATCGACCGGCTGGACGCCGAGATCCTGGCCGCGGTCAAACGGCGTGCCGAGGTGTCACAGGCGATCGGCAAGGTCCGGATGGCCTCCGGCGGTACCCGACTGGTGCATAGCCGCGAAATGAAAGTGATCGAACGCTACAGCGAGCTCGGCCCGGACGGAAAAGATCTGGCGATGCTGCTTTTGCGTCTAGGTCGGGGACGACTCGGCCACTAGGCCGTAGCGCTCCCCGGGCAAGAAATCAGGCAGCCGACAAGACGGCGTGCGACGGGCTATGCCAGCGAAATGCCCGAAACCGCCTGCGGCACAGCGGTAATCACCGCCGCAGATTGCCCATCCTGGTGGTGGGTGTTTTTGGAATGGTCATTGTAGGCCGCGACGAAAAACCCGCCCCAGAAAAGCGCGAGTGCAGCGAGCGACAACGAGCCGATGATTATGCCGGCTATTGCCAAACCACGGCCACCTTCATTTGTCTGCTTTATCCGTTTCAAGGCCATAACCCCAAGAATGATCCCCGCGATCGACCCGATACCGCAGCACACCCACCCGACCGCGGACGAAATCAGCGAAAAGATCGCAAACCTATTCGTGCCGCTGCTCCCGGTAGCGCCCAGGGGCGGCGGAGGATAACCAGCCTGCTGCGGTGGACCGAGACCGCCCGAAGGCGAGACATTGAAGTTGCCCGGCGGTGGCGGAGGCGGAGGCGGATAGCCGTAACCACCCGGTTCAGGCCCAACTCCGGGTGGTTGTTCCGTCACGACGTATCTCCTACGGGTGTCTGAAGTTATGCGTTT
This sequence comes from Mycobacterium sp., assembly GCA_032162865.1. Lineage (GTDB taxonomy): Bacteria > Actinomycetota > Actinomycetes > Mycobacteriales > Mycobacteriaceae > Mycobacterium. Next base: position 3,058 of record JAVROG010000166.1, read on the forward strand.
GGTGTGAATTCGATGTGCATAGATCGTACTACCGAGGTGGTGCGGCGTCGCCTGTTCGTTCAGACATTCCGGCCGATCGCGGGAGGTCAGCCCGGCAAGCTTGGCGGCCTCCACGAGATGTCATCGAGAGTTGTCGTTGGGGGGTGAACTGTGTCGCGGGGAGTTGACATCGCATTGCCGCCGCGCGACTGAGTGCCTGGTCGTACTGGGGAGCGCAACTTCAGGCGATGCTGCCGGATCTACAGCAAGTGCTCGGCTCCGCCTAGCTTCGTCCGCACCGCACGAACGTCGGCACTAGGGTCGAACTATGACCTCTGAGACATCAGACATCACCGCCACCGCGGCGTGGGGCGCCCTGCGCAAACATCACGATCAGATCGGCGAAACTCACCTACGCCAGTTCTTCGACGACGATCCCGACCGTGGCCGCGAACTCACCTTTGACGTCGGTGACCTCTACATCGACTACAGCAAGCACCGCATCACCCGCGAGACGGTGCAGCTGCTGATCGATCTGGCACGGGCGGCAAAGCTGGAAGAGCACCGCGACCAGATGTTCTCCGGCGGGCACATCAACACCTCGGAAGATCGCGCGGTGCTCCACATCGCGCTGCGGCTGCCCCGTGATGCCGACCTGATCGTTGATGGCCAGAACGTGGTCCGGGACGTGTACCAGGTGCTGGACGCCATGGGTGACTTCACCGATCGGCTGCGCAGCGGCGACTGGAAAGGTGCCACCGGGGAGCGGATCAAGACCGTCGTCAACATCGGCATCGGTGGTTCGGACCTGGGTCCGGTGATGGTGTACCAGGCGCTGCGCCACTACGCGGACGCGGGCATTTCGGCGCGCTTCGTCTCTAACGTGGACCCGGCCGACCTTGTCGCGACCCTAGCCGATTTGGAGCCGGCCACAACACTGTTCATCGTCGCTTCGAAGACGTTCTCCACGTTGGAGACGCTGACGAACGCGACGGCCGCGCGACGCTGGCTCACCGATGAGCTCGGTGACGCCGCGGTGGCGAAGCACTTCGTCGCCGTTTCCACCAACAAGCGACTGGTCGACGACTTCGGCATCAACACCGACAACATGTTCGGGTTCTGGGACTGGGTCGGCGGGCGCTACTCGGTGGACTCGGCGATCGGTTTGTCGGTGATGGCCGTCATCGGCCGGGAAGCCTTCGCCGACTTCCTGTCTGGATTCAACATCGTCGACCAGCACTTCAAGACCGCGCCGCTGGAGTCCAATGCTCCTGTGCTGCTTGGCCTTATCGGACTGTGGTACAACAACTTCTTCAGCGCGCAATCGCGCGCGGTGTTGCCGTACTCCAACGATCTGGCGCGGTTCGCGGCTTATCTGCAGCAGCTGACAATGGAGTCCAACGGCAAGTCGACCCGCGCCGACGGCTCGCCGGTGACCACCGACACCGGTGAAATCTATTGGGGTGAACCGGGAACCAACGGCCAACACGCCTTCTATCAGTTGCTGCATCAGGGCACTCGATTGATACCGGCCGATTTCATCGGGTTCAGTCAACCCCTCGACGACCTGCCGACCGCCGAGGGCGACGGCAGCATGCACGACCTGTTGATGAGCAACTTCTTCGCGCAGACCCAGGTGCTGGCATTCGGCAAGACGGCCGAAGAGATCGCCGACGAAGGCACCCCTGCCGACGTGGTGCCGCACAAGGTGATGCCCGGAAACCGGCCGACCACATCGATTTTGGCCACCCGACTCACGCCGTCGGTGCTGGGGCAGTTAATTGCGCTCTACGAGCACCAGGTGTTCACCGAGGGTGTGGTGTGGGGTATCGACTCGTTCGACCAGTGGGGTGTGGAACTGGGCAAGACGCAGGCCAAGGCGCTGCTCCCGGTGATCACCAGTAACAACTCGCCCGCAAAGCAGTCAGACAGTTCGACCGACGCGCTGGTGCGCCACTACCGCACTGAACGGGGACGGACGAGCTAAAGACCTCGCGCCGGCAGTGGATCTGACGACGCGACACACCGTATTGGCGGCGTCAGATTCACGTTCGCGCTACGCCGCGCGCTAGGCGAAGCGCTTGGTCAGCGGTGGCGGCAGCACCCGAATGAGCTGCACCAACGGCGCCCACGGCCACCGCGGCACCACCGCCCGGCCGGGCTCGCGTTCGATGGCGTCGACGAGTGCTTTGACCCCAGTTTCGTTGTCTACCATCAACATTGTCGTGCCCGACTTGGCCGTCATCTCCGATTCGATGTAGCCGGGCTCGATCACCGAGACCTTGATGGGGCCTTTGGCGTATTCGGCGCGCAGCGATTCGCCCAGTGAGGTGAGTCCGGCTTTACTCGCGCAGTACGCGGCTTTGACCCCGGGCACGCCCTTGTTGCCGAGCACCGACGAGATGAGCACCAGATGACCGGATCCGCGCTTGCCGAACATTTCCAGTGCGGTTTCGATCTGCACCAGCGCCGCGATGAGGTTGGTCTCGATGGTGGCTTTGTTCGCCCACAACTTGCCCGAGCCGAGCTTGGCGCCCTTGCCGATGCCGGCGTTGACCACGACGCGGTCGATGCCACCCAACTCGTCGCTCAACTCGGCGAACACCTTCGGCACCTGGTCGTGATCGTTGACGTCCAGCACCGACACCGCGATCTTGATCGACGGATATTGTTGCAGCAGTTCGGCTTTGAGTTCGTCCAGGCGGTCGGTGCGGCGGGCACACAGCGCCAGGTCGCGGCCCTTGGCGGCGAAGGCGCGGGCCATGCCGGCGCCCAGGCCGGAACTGGCTCCGGTAATGAGGATTTTCTGGCGAGTCACTCAGGCAGCATATCGACTACTTGAGCAGCCGCGACATTCGCCGGTCGGCCAGCACTTTGCCGCCGGTCTGGCAGGTCGGGCAATACTGAAAAGACTTGTCCGCGAACGACACTTCGCGCACGGTATCGCCGCAGATGGGGCAGGGCAGCCCAGTGCGGGCGTGTACCCGCAGTCCGGAGCGCTTTTCGCCTTTGAGCATAGCGGCGCCCTGGCCGACGGACCGGCGCACCGCATCGGTGAGGACGGAGATCATCGCGTCGTGCAGGGTGGTGAGTTGCTCGTCGGACAGTTTGGCGGCCGTCGCGAACGGCGAGATCCTCGCGACGTGCAGGATCTCGTCGCTGTAGGCGTTACCGATTCCGGCGATGACTTTCTGGTCGGTGATGACGGTCTTGATCCGACCGGTGTTGCCCGACAGGGCGCGGGCCAGGTCGTCGGGCCCGAGATCCAGCGCATCCGGCCCGAGGGCGGCAATCTGGGCAACTTGCTGTGGGTCACTGACCAGCCAGACCGCCAGCCGCTTCTGCGTTCCGGCCTCGGTGAGGTCGAAGCCCGGCGCCTCGCCCGGGGTACCCAGATGGACCCGCAGCGCGATCGGCCCCTTGCCCGGACGCAGCGGTGCCCCGGCCAGCTTGTCGGACCAACGCAACCACCCGGCACGGGACAGGTGGGTGATAAGCCACAGCTCGCCGGCCTGCAGGCCCAGGTATTTACCCCATCGTTCTGCCCCGATGACACTCTGACCGTGCAGCGCGCTGACCGGCGGGTCGAAGGTCTTCAGCACCGATAGCGCGGCGACGTCGACGCGGCCGACCGTCAATCCGGCAGCATGCCGACGCAAGTGGTCGGCCAGCGCTTCGATCTCGGGAAGTTCAGGCACCTGTCCAGTCTGACGATTGCGATGGAGAGCGGCTAGGTCGGCCCGCGAGTGTTACGCCGGCGTCCCAGGTTGGCTGTCGCCGGCGATGGTTCCGAGACTCCCATGCCCACCACCGCCGGAGAAGAAGCCGCTTCCGCCTCCTCCATCCGCCAACGGGACCGCGGCGGGCAACTGAGCGTGCTCACGCAATCCACCGTTGCCGCCCGCTCCACTGTCGCCGAACAACCCGGTGTTTGCGCTGAGCCCACCGTCGCCGTAAAGCCAGCCCTGGTGACCGCTGAGACCGCCGCCGTTGTTGGCGTCGCCGCTGTGACCGGCGCTCCCTTCACTTGCACTCGCGCCAGCTGGGCTACCGGCAAGCAGGGCGGCATTACTGCCCAGCCCGCCAACCGGACTCTGGCCGACGACGACAGGGCTGACCCCACCGAGACCGGCGACATTGTCGCCCAGACCCTCGATAGGCCCTTCAATTGCGACCACCGGCGCCACCGCGGCGGGGCCGGGGTTATTCCCGTTACCACCGAGGCCGAGCGGGAGGTACGGCAAACCACCCACACCCGCATTGCCACCACCGCTACCCGAGACGCCGCTCTGGACGATTGTGCTTGGAGCGCCCAATCCGCCGGCAGCCCCGGCGGGGCCGGTACCGAGTTGAACGAGGGTGCCGTTCTTGCCGGAATGCAATATGCGCTCATCATTGCTGCCGCCGGCTGTCGACGCGCCGCCCGCGGCGCCGCCGAACGGAAATCCGGTCAGCGCCTGCCCCTGGGCGCTGATTGCGGCGGCAGCGTCCTGCATCGGCGTCGAGTTGAGGGCTTCGGCGGCGGCGTACTGGCCGGCGCCGCCGGTCATGAGCTGGACAAACTGCTCATGGAACAACGCCGCCTGCTGGCTGAGCGCCTGATACGCCTGGGCGTGCGCACCGAACAATGCCGCAATCGTCGCCGAGACTTCATCGGCGCCGGCGGCCAGCACTGCGGTTGTCGGGAACGCCGCGAGCGCGTTTGACGCGCTGAGGCTCGAACCAATACCCGCCAGATCACTGGCCGCTGCAGCCACATATTCAGGAGCGGCGATGACCCAAGACATCGACAACCTCCCGACCGGTGCGAAGCAGCGCTTTGCAGGTGACCCAGGACACAATTGGTACCAGATGAATCGTATCCCGTCCTGGGGGACGGGCGGTGCACTTATGTGAAGATTGCCTAACCACCAGGAAAAATCCGCCGCACAAGGATCCAGGAGCGATCAGGGTGCCATCCGCAACAGATAAATGTCCATGATCCAGCCGTGCCGCGCGCGGGCCTGCGCACGGCGCGCCGCGATCTGCGTCCCGACGTCGCCCACTGTGCCTGCGATCAGCAGTTCGTCCGGTGTCCCCAGGTAGGCGCCCCACCAGATCCGGGTGTCCGGCGGACAGGTCTGAAAAGAACAGTCGGCATCCAGCATCACCACCGCCGAGCCGGACACGCCTTGCGTACGCAGTTGCCGACCGGTGGTGATGAGCACCGACGCACCGATGTCGTTGAGCGGGATGCGGTGCCGCGCGGTCAACGCCTGTATCGCGGTGATACCGGGGATGACGTCGTAAGTGATGTCGACCTGGGCGGTCACCGCATCCAGGATGCGCAGCGTGCTGTCGTAGAGCGACGGATCACCCCAGGCCAGGAAGGATCCCACGCCGTCGGGCGGCAGTTCGGCGGAGATGGCAGCGGCCCAGATCCGGGCACGGGCGGCATGCCAGTCCGAAACGGCCCTCTGATAATCGGTGCCACTGGAGCGCTGCGGGTCCGGCAGCTCGACGAATCGGTAGCCGGGCGCATTGATGAAACGGGCGCAGATCTGCTGCCGGAGCGCCACCAGGTCGTGCTTCGCCTCGCCCTTGTCCATCGCGAAGAACACCTCGGTGGCGTTCAGCGCGTTGATCGCCTGGACGGTCACGTAGTCGGGATCACCGGCACCGATACCGATGACGTGGATATGCCGACTCACATCGATCCTTCCCTTGTCGGTTGTTTGCGTTCTCGCAGCTCAACCTAAATCAGACCCCGACGTTGCTATCTGAGACCGCCGGTACCCGGTACCAAGGGTATTGACTATCGGATGTGATCTCCCTAACGTTTTAGTTACCCGATCGAAGGGACGTCAACGATGACCACCGCGGTGCGACCAAGTGGCCCGAGTCGCGAAGAGTTCTCCGAGCGTCTGCTCAAAGGCTCGATCAAGAAGTCCTACGAGCCCGTCGTCGACATTGACTGGGACGCTCCACTGGACCCGGACAAGTTCTTCCTCCCCGCCAAGCTGGTGTCGCTGTACGGCACGCCACTATGGGACGAGATGAGCCGCGAGCAACAGATCGAGTTGTCCCGCCAGGAACTCGTCAACACGTTGTCGGCGGGGATCTGGTTCGAGAACATGCTCAACCAGTCGTTACTGCGGACCATCCTGCACGAGGACCCGACCAGTCGGTCGACGCATTACAAGCTGACCGAACTCGGCGACGAGACCCGGCACATGGTCATGTTCGGTAAAGCCATCGAACGCATCGGCGCCAAGCCGATCCAGCCGCGGCGGTTGCACCGTTACGTCATCAATGCACTTCCGTTGGCCTTCCAGCGCGGCTCGATGCTGTGGGTGGCCGCTCTGATCGGCGAGGAGATCTTCGACTCCTTGCAGCGGCAGATGATGGACGACCCCGAACTGCAACCAATCATCCAGCGACTCATGCGGATTCACGTCACCGAAGAGGCTCGCCACATTCAATTCGCGCGGGACGGCGCGCGCAAGCGGACCGCCGAGATGCCCCGCATCAACCGTTGGTTCATGGCCAACATCAACGGACTTGGCGGGTACTTCTTCAATTACCTGTTCAGCAATCCCGTCCCTTATGCCCGCACCGGCCTGGACCCCAAGCGGGCCAAACGGGCAGCGCGTACCAGCGCGCACCGTCGCGAGATTCAGGTGGCCGGATTCGCCCCGCTAGCAACGTTTTTGAACGAGGTGGGCCTGATGGGTCCGATCGGCCGCAGAGCCTGGAAGCGCAGCAGGTTTCTGTGACTCCGACGCGCGGCCCCGCTGAGCATGCGGTAGCGATTGTCGGCGCGGGAGCCCGCGGCCGCAGCGTCCAGTCCGCGCTGCGGGCGGTTGGCATCACCGATATCGCAATGCTCGACCAGGAATCCGGGCCGTGCGGTGAAGTCCTTCGTTCGGTATTCGACGACGGCACCGACACCTGGACCCTGCATCGGGCCGACGGCGCGGTGCTCAGTGCTCACATCGCCATTGCAGCACACCGGCCCGCATTCGTCCCATGGACACCGGACTTGGCCGGGTGCAACGACTTTCGGGGAGAATCATTTCACGCTGCGGCGTGGGACACAAACTTTCATGCGGCCGGCAAGAACGTTGCGGTCGTAGGCACCGACTCCTTTGCGGGTCACCGCATGGGTCGACTGATCCAGTCAGCGAAATCGGTGACCGTCTTCCCCCACGCACCGCGGCGGGTGGTCACCGACGTGGAGATGTGGCCGACCCGCGCCCGGCGCTGGACGCGCCGCCGGGTCCGACGTACCCAACCGGGGCCGGTGGTGGGTTCGCCCATTCGCGAGATCACCGCGACGGGCATTCGCACCACCGACGGGGTTGAGCACCCCGTCGACACCATCATCTACGGCGCCGGGTTCACGATCCACGAGGACCAATCGCTGTTCGGTGCCGGCGGGCTTACCCTGCGGCACGCCTGGGACGATGGTATGGAGCCGTTCTTTGGGGTGGCCATTCACGGGTTTCCCAACTATTTCTTCGTCGGCGGTCCCGATACCGGCGCGCAGGCACGGTACATCGCCGACTGCGTCGCCCTGAGGAAGCGCAGTGGGAGCGGTCGCATCGAGGTGCGCCGCAGCAGCCAGCAGGTGTTCAACGAACGTGCCCAACTCACGGCCAACCCTCCTCCCCCGGTTACGTCCGCGTTCGAGTTGTCATCCAGCGCGCCGGACTACGAAGACACCTACGACGGTGTGGCCACTCTCGAGATCGGCGGCACCAGCCATCCGGTACGCGTCCGGCTCATCGGTCGCCTGGATCCGCTCGACGGCAATTACCACTGGCAGGGAACCATTTTCGACGCCCTGCCGGTGGACTCGCTCAAGCGGACGCGGGCGGCCACCCTGTCGGTAGGCCAACGCAGTGCACCGGCCCGGATTGTCGAGCAGACACCGTGGGGCACTCATTCAGTCGCCGGGGTAGGCACCCCGCCATACGCCGGGAGCGACCGCTGACGGTCGCCGAATCTCTGCACCTTGACTGATTGGACAGCCGTTAAGCTGGGTAATTACCAGACTGGAGGTTGACCTCGCGCGTCGAGTGGGTAATCCACCCTGGTGGCCCATGTTGCGGCAATCGACATGGCTTTGGTGATGGCATGCCCTGCCCGGCTCATGGACGTGCTTGGGCGCGCAGGCGACGGGTTAACCGCTCGTCCTCCGCTCCGCGGTCGTTGACGCACCGCTTTCACAATCCGGGGCGTTTGGCCGAAGATAGATCTTTCTGCCGGCAACGAAGGCGGCACTACTGAAGCAACTGGCGACGGGGCAGAGGTTGGAAATGCGGGACTTGGGACCGGACGGCGCGATGAAATCGGCATGCCGGTTCACGACTTACCCCTGGTTGCTGGTCAGCGCCGGTTTCCCCCATTGGGGGTGCCTCGAATGAGCGCAACAGCCAAGTCGCCCAGCTCGCTGGCCCTCGCATCGCGCACCGAGGAGTCAGTGGTGGTGTTGACCGCCGATGGCGTGCTCGACGCCAAAAACTCTGCGGAGCTCCGCGACAACATCACCAAGGCCACCCTCGATGTGCCCACCGCTGTCATCGTCGATGTCAGCGCACTTCAAGTGCCCGACGAAACCACCTGGTCGGTCTTCGTCAGCGCACGCTGGCAGCTGGATACCCGGCCTGATGTGCCGATCGTCCTCGTTTCGACAAACCGGGCCGCCCGCGACGCGGTCGCCCGCAGTGGGGTCGCCCAATTCATGCCCGTCTACCCGACCGAGAAGGGAGCGATGAAGGCGGTCGCTCGGCTCGGACGACGCAAGATCCGGCACGCGCAGACGAATCTGCCCTCCAACCTGACCAGCCTGCGCGAGTCGCGCCAACTGGTCCGCGAATGGCTCACCAACTGGTCCAAACCTGGGCTGATCCCGGTCGCGCTGGTGGTGGTCAATGTGTTCATCGAAAACGTGCTCGAGCACACCGGCAGCGAGCCGGTGATAAGGATTCAATGCGAAGGCCAGACAGCGACCATCGCGGTTTCGGACACCAGTAGCGCCGCTGCGTTGCGGCTCGCATCGCCCCCCAAAGGCATCGACGTATCGGGGCTGGCAATCGTTGAGGCTTTGTCCCGCGCCTGGGGTAGCACCCCGACATCGTCGGGCAAGACGGTTTGGGCCGTCATCGGCCCCGAAAACCAGCTTTAGCGTTTAAGCGCTTTTCGCCGAACGTGCACTGCGGGCCGCGATCTGGCCTTGGGTCCGCCCTCACGTCACGCTCGGCGCCGGTAGTTCTAGTGTCAGGTGGCGAGACCCTCTCTAGAAAGCAGGGATGACGTGCGCTTCAGCTACGCCGAGTCAATGACTGATCCGGCCTTCTACATTCCCTTGGCCAAAGCGGCCGAGGCGGCCGGGTATCACAGCATGACGATCGCCGACAGCCTCGCCTATCCCTTCGAATCCGACTCGCAGTATCCGTACACGCCCGACGGCAATCGCGAGTTTCTGGACGGCAAGGAGATGGTCGAAACATTTGTTCTGACAGCGGCATTGGGAGCGGTAACGACAACGTTGCAGTTCAACTTCTTCGTCCTCAAGCTGCCCGTCCGGCATCCGGCGCTGACTGCCAAGCAAGCGGGTTCGCTGGTCGCGTTGATCGGCAATCGAGTGGGCCTTGGCGTGGGCACCAGCCCGTGGCCGGAGGACTACGAGTTGATGGGACTCCCATTCGCCAAGCGCGGCAAACGAATCGACGAATGCATCGAGATTGTCAAGGGCCTCACCACTGGCGACTACTTCGAATTCCATGGCGAGTTCTACGACATCCCCAAGACGAAGATGAGTCCCGCACCCACCGCGCCCATTCCGATCCTGGTGGGTGGTCACGCCGACGCCGCGCTTCGACGGGCCGCGCGTCTGGATGGTTGGATGCACGGTGGCGGCAGCGACCCCGAGGAACTCGACCGACTCATCGCCCGGGTCAAGCAGTTTCGTGACGAAGAAGGGCGGACCGGCCCTTTCGAGATTCACGTGATTTCGGCGGACTCCTACACCGTCGACGGCATCAAGCGACTCGAGGACAAGGGTGTCACCGATGTCATCGTGGGCTTTCGGTGGCCTTACATCAAGGGGCCTGATCCCGAGCCGTTGGAGCGAAAGATTCGAAATCTGGAGAAGTTCGCCGACAAAGTCATGTCCAAAGCGTAGGTATCAGAGGGAATCCCACTTCGGGGTTCGCTTCTCTCGATGTGCCAGTGCGGCTTCGGACGGATTGTTGGTGAAGCCGGTCAGGATCTGAGTGCGATTCTCGATCTCGATCGCATGCCGCAAGCTCGGCGCATCCAGCGCAGCATTGAGGCCAATCTTGGTCTGCCACACTCCGAAAGCGTTGTTCGCGGCGATCTCACGGGCTTTATTCAGGGCCGCCGCCGTCAAGTCGTCAGCCGCGACCACCTCGTGCACCAGCTTGACGCGGTAGGCCTCGGCGGCGTCGATGATGCGCCCGGTCAACATGAGTTCGCGCGCCACACCGGCGCCGACGATCTTCGGCAGTAGGTAGCTGGTGCCCATGTCCATCGAGGAAAAGCCGGCCTTGATGAAAACCGAGCCGAACCGTGCGTTTTCGGAGGCGACTCGGATGTCGGAGTGCAGCGCGAATGCCAGCCCGCCCCCGACGGCGACGCCATTAACCGCGGCTATCACCGGGATTGGCAGCTCGTAGAGGCGAACGTAGAGATCGGCCAGGCGCACCTGCGCGTCGTAGGTGACCTTGAATCCCGGGGTCGCCGGGTTGACGTCGGTCCAGGCCTCGCCGGTGCCGCTCAGGTCGGCTCCAGCGCAGAATCCGCGGCCCGCCCCGGTCAGGATCGCCACCCGAAATTCACCTCGGCTCAGCACGTACAAGGCTTCATCCATTCCATTGATCAGCGATCCGTCGATGGCGTTCAACACTCTGGGCCGGTTGAGGGTGACGCAGGCGATGTTGTCTTCGAGAGTTTCCAGCTTCACTGCGGGTTCCGGTGACATATCCGAACCGTAGAACGACACAGCAGATTTCCAGACACCGGGCTTACCGTGGGTTACGCCGTCCCGATCCGAGGAGCAACGATGGCACGCGCCGATGCCGACAGCTGGGACTTGGCCAGCAGTGTGGGGGCCACCGCCACCATGGTCGCCGCTGCCCGGGCCGCAGCGAGCAGACGCCCCCATCCCGTCGTTACTGACCAGTTCGCCGAGCCATTGGTCCGCGCGGTCGGACTGGACCTGTTCACCCGGATCGCCGCAGGTGAGCTCGACGCCATCGACGTCGACGGCGACCTGGGGTTCCCCAGAATGATCGACACGTTCGCCGCCCGGGCAAAGTACTTCGACGACTATCTCGCCGAGGCCGGCGGCGCGGGCCTGCAGCAGGTCGTCATTGTGGCATCGGGACTGGATTCCCGCCCGTACCGACTGCCGTGGCCAGCCCGCACGACCGTGTTCGAGATCGATCAACCCGAGGTGATCGAGTTCAAGACGTCGACGCTGGCCAAGCTCGGCGCCGCGTCGGGCGCTGAACATCGCGCGGTCGGCATCGATCTTCGCGACGACTGGCCGGCGGCGCTACTGGCAGCGGGTTTTGACACCGAGCAGCCCACCGCCTGGCTCGCCGAGGGCCTGCTGATCGGGTTCCTTCCGCAGGAAGCCGAAGTTCGGCTGCTGGACAACATCATCTCGCTCAGTGACTCGGGTAGCCGGCTGGCCGCCGACTACGGGCAGGTGGCCGGCCAGTCCCCGCAAGCACAGCAGCAGGCGCAGAAAATGACCGACCGCTGGGGCGAGCTCGGCCTGGACCTCGACATCGCCGGCCTGACCTACGCCGGCGAGCACACCGATGTCGCTGCGCATCTGTGGGCGAATCGGTGGAACACGATCACCGCTGATCTCGCCGAACTCTTCCACGCCGCCGGGCTAGCTCCGTTAGGTGAGGCCGCCGGCCAGGCCCCGGCCATCTCGATCGGCTTTGTCCGCGCGTCGGCACCCTGATCTTCCGGGTCGCCCGCGGACCGCACATGACACATCTGCCAGATTGGTGCTGGCGGAGGCGTTGCGGTTGGGCCGGAAAGGACGGTGCGACAGGGCGCTCACGCGCGCAGTGCGGTCATTGCAGCCTTCCGCCGGCGGCCAGGAACGGCGCGGCGATCGCGAGGAACCCGTCGGGGTCTGAGGCAAACGGCACGTGGCCCGTTGGCAGCACTTCCAGCCGCGCTCCCGGGATCGCGGCTGCGGTGGCTCGTCCCAATCGCATCGGGATTGCGGTGTCTTTCGATCCCCAGATAACCAGGCACGGCGCGGTAATGCGGTCGGCGCGCGGTCGCAGGTTATGTTCCGGCGAAGCGAAACTGCGCCACATTGCGGCCGTCAGAACGACACCTTCGCGGGTTTTCGCACGGGCCAGCTCGCGTTCCTGAACGGCACGGTCGGTGTCGCTGGTCACCTTCATGTAGCTAGGGATGAACCGCGGCAGCACTCGTTTCATCACCGCCGGCCTGCCCAGTAGTCGGGCGTAGATGTTGCTGGCGGTGCTGGCGATAAAACCGCCCGAGTTGACCAATACCAGTCGCGAAACGCGCTGGGGGTCAGTGATCGCCAACCGTGCCGCAGCGAAACCGCCGACGGAGTTGCCGATGAACGCAGCGGGTGGCAGATCAAGTGCGACGACCACATCGACAAGCACGTCGGCGAAGGAAGCCGCGGTCGGCTGATAATTCGGCGTCGGGGCTGGCGAGTCGCCGTGGCCAGGCCAGTCCACTGCGATGACGCGGTGGTCCCGACTAAGACTCGGCGCTATCGCGTCGAAGTCGTGACGGTCATGCAGCGTTGCATGCAGCAGGACCACCAGAGGTCCCTCCCCGGTGTCGCTGTAGGCAACCTTCCCCACGCGCGTCTCCACCATGGTGACCATCCCGTGCGTCCCTTCATTGACTGACTAGTCGGTCAACGATAACATCGTTGCATCGTGCCCTCAAGGAGTCACTGATGACCGCTCCAACGACCGACGCCCCGCATTCCGCGCTCGGCTGCTCGCGCGCCGCAGTCAGCGCAAAGCCGTAGCTAAAGTGCTCCCATGACGTCGACACCGCGCGCCACCCCGACGGGTCGGCGCAAGGAGGCGATGGCCAAAACCCGAGAATCACTCATCGGCGCCGGTCTGCGGCTATCCGAACGCACCGGCCTCACCGGTTTGAGCGTTGATCTCATCGTCAAGCACGCCGGAGTGGCAAAAGGCACGTTCTTTCACCACTTCGGTGACCGCGCCTCGTATCTACTTGCGCTGCACCGCGAATTCCATGAACGTTTGGCGACTCAGATGCAGGCCGCCATCGTCGACATGCCCCCCGGGCGCAACCGCCTCATCATCGGCGCCAACGCATGCCTGGATGGCTGCTTGCGCGATCGCGGGGTGCGCGCGCTGCTGCTGGAAGCCCGCGCCGAACCCGCGGTAACCGACGAGATCAGGCATCGAAACCATGCCAATGCCGAACTGTGCCGTCCCGACTTCGCCGCACTCACACACCCACACCCCTACGAAAGCGCGCAATTGTGGGTAGGCATGGTCGCCGAGGCCGCCCTCATCGAACACCAGGCGGCGACAGCACTTCCCGCCATCCGAAGTGCCCTGGAACAATTCCTTGATTAGATACGAACTCACCTCTGGCGCTTGGTCAGCCATTCGGCTTGCATGACGAACAGGCTCAGTAACTCCGGTTGCGGGGTGTCGGGATCGAGTTCGCAGTAGCGGCGGTACATGTTCACGACGATCCGCTCAGAGTCCAACCAGGACGCGTACTCGCCGAGGTCGACGGTATCGACGGCCTCAGCCAACGACAGTCCCTTGCGGTGCGCCTCGTCGGCTTGCTCGGTGATGTGCACGAAATAGCCACGAACGGCACGGATTCCATCGGGATCGGTGATCGGACCATGGCCCGGCACCACAACGGGCGCATCCAGGGCGATCATCGCGTCACATGCCGCGATCCAGTTGGCGATCGGGCCGGACCACACGATCGGCGTGCAGCCGATGAACAACAGATCTCCGCCGAAGAGCACGCCGGCGTCGGGCACATGCACCACCGAATCGGCGGCGGTGTGTGCAGGCCCCAGGTTCAGCAGGTCCACCCGCCTACCACCGATGTCGATCGTCAGCTCACGGTCGAAGGTCTGATCGGCATTGCGCAACGTGATGCCGCTGAAGTCGAAGTGGCCGAAGCGGTCTCGCGCAAATGACGTCGCGACCGGGCCCAGGTCAGCCGTCTGGATACCCACCAGCCTGTCCGTCCCCGCTTCGTGTGCGATCTCCTCGGCGGTACCGGTAGCGGCGATGATCCGCACCGCAGCGTCCAGCAGTTGGTTGCCGTGCGTGTGATCACCGTTGGAGTGGGTGATCAGCGCATCGGTGATCGGCGCACCATCGGTGATCGGCCGCATCGCAGTGAGCATTTCGCGGGTCAGGGCCAAGTCGAACAGGGTGTCCACCAACAGCGATGCGACCTCACCGGCGACCAGACCGGCGTTGCTCCACCCGTATCCGCCATCTGGCAACGTCCACGCCCACACCCGGTCAGCGACCTGCTGCAGCCCACGGGTGTAGGGCACCTTCGCTGGCGCCGGGTTGACCCGCGCCGCCATAGATGCAGCCGCCGGATTCGGCCGCGGCGCCAACGGGAACGGCGCCGGCGTCGATCGCACAGCCTGCCGGGTCTCGCCCAAGCCGTCGACCCGCAGCGTCACCACGTCGCCCTCACGCAGCCAGCCCGGGAAGGAGTCCTTCCCCCAATGCTCGACGAGCGTGCAGGTGGGTACGGTGCCGGAGCCGATCACATCGCCGGGGTGCAACCCCACACCCCGCGAGGCATAGGAGATGACCTCGCCGAAAGTCCAGTCCATGGTCCCGGTGGACCCCGTACCGATGACGGTGTCGTTGACCAGCGCAGTCACCTGCAGGTTCAACTTGCCGTCACGGCGGAACGGTTCCAGCTCGTCCGGGGTGACCAGGCAGGGGCCCAGTGTGACGCCGCTGTCCTTGCCCTTGGCTTGCCCGATTCGCAGTTGGCCCTCCAGCATCTGCAAGTCCCGCGCGGACCAGTCGTTGAAGATCATGTAGCCGACGATCGCTTCTTCGGCCTGCTGCACCGTCAGATCTTTGCCGGTGACACCGATGACCGCGGCAATCTCCAATTCGAAGTCCTGCCAGGCACTTCCGGGGGCAGCCGGAGCATCGTCATAGGGGCCTAACACCGTTGCCGGGCAGGCGAAGTAGAACGCCGGGATGCGGTACCAGGTGTCCATGAGCACGCGTCCGCCACCCATCGCTTCCTGACAGTTGCGCATGTGGTCCAGAAAGCAAAGTGAGTCGCGGATCGACGGCGGGCGCGGGATCGGTGGCGCTAGCGCCACCTTGTCGCGTCGCACGACCGTCGCCGGGGATTGCAACACCTCCTCGCCGGCCGCGCGCAGCGCCTCAGCGCCCATCTCGATCAGGTCGAGCAGTGTTCTGCCCGGCGGCAGTGCGTAAATCTGGTCATCAGACAGGACGCCGACGCGTTCGGCTGTCCCCTCAGTGCTGGGCTCTCGGTACGTCACCCATTTCATTCCCGCACAATAGGCGGAGATGCAGCATATGAAGTGCGCGGTATTCGTCTCCGTAGTTCAGAACTCATACAGAAGGGTGCCCAGCCGGAGTCCACATCCGCTGGCATCGACGTAGCCATCAATACCGGGCACACCAACGGCAAGACGGTGCTCACGTCATGACCATTCCACCAACCGTGTAAGGACAACACGTATGTCGAAAATCTCACTACCGAATCCCGCCACTGAATTTCAGGGCAAGCGAGCCCTGGTCACCGGCGGAACCCGCGGCATCGGCAGAGGCATCGCCGACCGTCTACTCGCCGGTGGCGGGACGGTGGCCGTGGCCGCACGCAGCATCCCCGCGGACGCCGGCGGACTCCTCGTCATCGAGGCCGACGTCTCGACGACAGACGGTGTCGCCGCCTTGGCCGAGCAGACGCTCGACCGGCTTGGCGGGATCGACTATGTCGTGCACAACGTCGGCGGCTCCACTCAGGCCGAGGGCGGATCGACCACCCTGTCCGACGAGGATTGGCAGTACGCCTTCGACAGCAATCTGTTCACCGCCGTGCGGCTGGATCGAGAACTGGTGCCCATCCTGCTCGAACAGGGTTCCGGCTCGATCGTCCACATCACCTCGATCCAACGACGCACCCCACTGCCTGCCTCCCTGCCTTATGCGGCCGCAAAAGCTGCGTTGGCTAATTACAGCAAGGCTCTGGCCAATGAGTTGGCGCCCAGCGGAATCCGCATGAACGCCGTCGCCCCCGGATACATCGAAACCGAAGCCGCCCACAAGATGGCCGAGCAGACCGCAGAGCATGACGGCACTGACATCGACGCCGCCCGCGAGAAGATCATGGCCTCTATCGGTGGTATCCCGCTCGGACATCCCGGCCGTCCGCAGGACATCGGCGAACTCGTCGCCTTCCTGCTGTCCGGGCGCGCTGCCTACCTCGTCGGCGCTGAGTACGTCGCCGACGGCGGAAGCATCCGAACTGTTTGAAGACAACAGGCCTGACGAGTACACCCGCGCAATGCTTTTGGCGCAAACCTATTCCCGCACTACCTCACTTGGTTTCTTGTCGGGCCGCAGCCCCCGCCAGCTCGATTGCCGCAGACGGTTTTCCGGAGTCCATTCGCTGTAGCGCACCTCGCCGACCAGAACCGGCTCGACGTACGTCACGCCCTTTGCTTCACGCGCGGGAAGCCTTGGGCTGAAGGGGGATTCGTCGGTGCGCAGCGGCGCCAGCGTCTTCTTCAGGTTGGTCAGCTCGCGGTCGCTAAAGCCGGTTCCCACCCGGCCGGCGAATTGCAATCCGCCGTCCGGGCCGGGGATTCCCATCAGCAGCGCGCCGATCCCGCTGCTGCGTCCCCCTTCTCCGGCACGCCATCCGCCGATGACGACTTCCTGGGTGTTCCAGTGCTTGTCCTTAATCCAGGACGCCGAGCGCCGGCCCGGCTGATAACTGGCGTCACGCCTCTTGGCGACCACACCTTCCCAGCCGTGCTTGCGGGAGTAGTCCAGCGCATCGGGGCCGTCGCCGGGCAGCAACTCGGGAACGATGAGTTCTCCTGCGCTACCGAGGGTTTCCAGTAGCTTGCGCCGGTCGGAATACTTCGCCCGCAGCAGCGAGCGGCCGTCGAGATAGAGCAAGTCGAAGGCCCAGAATTCGATGTGGGTGGCGCGGACCCTGTTCTGCATCGCGTTGAAGCTCGGCACGCCCGCCTCGTTGAGTGCAACCACTTCGCCGTCCAGCACCACGTGATGGTCGGCCAGATCGGCCGCCAGTGAGGCTAATTGAGGGTATTCGCGAGTGAGGTCGCGACCGCTGCGGGAGCGCAGCCGGATGTCGCCGTGGTCGGCATCGACCAACAGCCGGTAGCCGTCCCACTTGCCCTCGAACGCCCACTGACCCTTCTTCAGACCGGCCACCGACCCGTGCGTGGCCAGCATGGGTGCGAGCCCATCAAACTCGAAGACCTGCTGGTCTTTCATCCGGTGCGCCAGCCACTGGTCACCCTTGGTTTGAATCAGCGCGTACCGGCCGGAGATCCTGCTGCCGTGCAGGTTGACGATGACTTCCCCTTTTTCGGCGGTGTCGAGGAACTTCTCGGTCTCATAGGTGCCCGAGTCCCAGATGATCACCTTGCCCCCGCCGTACTCCCCCTTCGGGATGTTGCCCTCGAAGGAGCCGTATTCCAGGGGATGGTCTTCGGTATGAACAGCCAGGTGGTTGACCGAGGTGGTGTCGGGCAGGTTTTTCGGGATCGCCCAGGACACCAGCACGCCGTCTCGTTCCAGCCGGAAGTCGTAGTGCAGCCGACGGGCATGGTGCTCCTGGATGACGAACGTATTGCCCTGTCCGGTAGCGGGTTGCGCCCGCGGCACCGGTTCCGGAGTTTTCGAGGCGTCGCGCATGCTGCGGTACTTGGTCAGTCGATCGGGCAGCGGGATGCCGGGGTCCAGCGCGGCTATCAAATCCCCGTCCCGGGCCACTCTGGCCAACACCTCGTCGTAGCGCAACTGGCGTAGCCCGGAGTCGTCGAGTTCGTCCCAGGTGCGCGGCGCCGCGACCGTCGGATGCTCCCGCCCCCGTAGCGAGTACGGCGCAATGGTGGTCTTCGCGGCGTTGTTCTGGCTCCAGTCCAGGAACACCTTCCCCGCCCGCACACTCTTGGCCATGACCGAAGTGACCAGCTTGGGCATTGCCTTTTCCAGTTGCTGCGCAACGCGTTTGGCCAGCACCGTCGCGCCGCGGCTACTCACCGGCTCATCCAGGGGCGCATAGAGGTGTATCCCTTTGCTGCCGCTGGTGAGCGGGTAGGTGGCCAGACCGATATCGGCGATCATGTCCCGCACGGCGCGTGCCACCTGCGCCAGTTGGGACATCGTCACGCCCTCACCGGGGTCCAGATCGAAAACGAGGCGGGTCGCGGGGCCGGCGTTGAGGCTTTCGCCCTTTCGAGTCCACTCGGCGACGAACCGCCACTGTGGCACATGCACTTCCAACGCCGCCTGTTGCGCAATCCATGCCAGTCCTGCCGCGCTGTCGATGATCGGGTATGTCGTCGTTCCCGACCGATGGGCGATGCTCGCGCGCGGCAGCCAGTCCGGAGCCGAGGACGCCAACTGCTTTTCGAAGAAGTCCGACTCCTCGACGCCGTTAGGCCAGCGCTTGCGGGTCGCGGGACGCCCCGCGATGTGCGGCACCATCACCGCCGCGATGCCGGTGTAGTAGTCGAAGATGTCCTGCTTGGTGGTTCCCGTTGCCGGATACAGGACTTTGTCGGCGTTCGTCAGCTTCACCCGCTGACCCTGTGCCGAACCCATATGGTCAACGTAACCTGTCGGTCATGGGACAGGGCTCGTGAATGGCCTCGTGATCGGCGAATCCCTCATCGACATCGTGGAGGGGCCGACCCGCAGCGAACATGTCGGCGGCAGTCCGTTGAATGTCGCGGTCGGGCTCGCCAGGTTGGGTCGCGGTGTCGATTTCCTGACCCACATCGGTGACGACCCACCCGGTCACCGCATCGTGGATTACCTGAAAAGTGCTGGGGTGCAAGTTGTCCCGGGGAGCATCGCCGACATCCGCACACCCACCGCGGTGGTGAGCATCGCCGAGGACGGGTCAGCGACCTATTCCTTCGATCTGGATTGGCAACTCACCGGTACACCGCCGGTGCCGCCGCCGCTGTTCGTGCACACCGGGTCCATCGCCGCCGTGCGCGAGCCGGGTTGCTTGGCAGTGGCCGCTCTGCTGGACGCCTACCGGGTGTCGGCGACCGTCACCTTCGACCCCAACGTCCGGCCGTCCATGATTGTCGATCGCGATCAAGCGCGAGAGCGCATCGACAAGCTGCTCGAGCGCAGCGACATCGTCAAGGTCAGCGTGGAGGACCTGCGCTGGCTCGCGCCCGAGCGCACACCGCAGGACACGGCGCGCAGTTGGCTGGCGTGCGGAGCGGCGATTGTGGCGCTGACCATGGGCGATCGCGGTGCGGTGGCGTTCTGCGCGGCTGGCGAGACCCACGTACCCGCCACACCGGTCGAGGTGGTGGACACTGTCGGCGCCGGCGACGCATTCATGGTCGGCCTGCTCGACCGGCTATGGGAACTCGGCCTGTTGGGCGGTGACCGGCGTACCCAGTTGCGCCGCATCGGGCTCGACACGCTGACCTCCGCGCTGGAGTTCGCGACCGCAACGTCGGCCCTGACGGTCACCCGCCGCGGCGCCCAGCTCCCTACGCGAAGAGAACTCGACGCTCAAACACGGCCGCACACTTAGCGTTTGTGGTACCCCGGCGTCACGCCGCGGTGATGATCCGGACGGAATCTGCTCCTGCGCCGACGCCGCGCGGGTAGCGTGTGGCCCCGCGGTGCTGTTAAGCCACGCGACGGTGTGGGCATACTGACTGAATGCGCTCTATTTGGAAGGGCTCGATCGCGTTCGGCCTCGTCAATGTGCCGGTCAAGGTGTATAGCGCCACCCAGGACCATGACATCAAGTTTCACCAGGTGCATGGCAAGGACAACGGGCGCATCCGATACAAGCGCGTGTGCGAAGTGTGCGGCGAAGTCGTCGAATACAGCGACATCGCCAAAGCCTACGAATCCGACGACGGCCGCTCAGTGGTGATCACCGACGAGGACATCGCCACGCTGCCCGAAGAGCGCAGCCGCGAGATCGAGGTACTGGAATTCGTGCCGGCAAGCGAAGTCGACCCGATGCTGTTCGACCGCAGCTACTTCCTGGAGCCCGATTCGAAATCATCCAAATCCTATGTGCTGTTGGCAAAGACACTCGCCGAGACGGACCGGATGGCGATCGTGCACTTCTCCTTGCGCAACAAGACGCGGCTGGCTGCCCTGCGCGTCAAGGATTTCGGCAAGCGCGATGTGATGGTCATCCACACGTTGTTGTGGCCCGACGAGATCCGCGACCCCGACTTCCCGGTGCTGGACAAAGAGGTCGACATCAAGCCCGCCGAGCTCAAGATGGCCGGCCAGGTGGTGGAGTCGATGGCCGACGACTTCAACCCGGACCGCTACCACGACGATTACCAGGAACAGCTACAAGAACTGGTCGACGCCAAACTCGTAGGTGGAGAAGCATTTACGGTTGAGGAGAAACCGACCGAGCTGGACGAGACCGAGGACGTCTCCGATCTGCTGGCCAAACTGGAGGCCAGCGTGAAAGCCCGCTCGGGCGGCGGCAACGAACCGGCGAAGAAGACGGCGGCGAAAAAGGCACCGGCTAAGAAGACCCCGGCCAAAAAGGCACCAGCCAAAAAGGCTCCGGCGAAAAAGGCCGGTTCCAAAGCGGCTTCGAAATCGTAAGAAACCTTGACCGGCCCGGGGTCATCGGTGACATCCTGAGTTCATCTTGGATGGGTCGTTTGTTCACGTATGCTCACGGTGCTGCCGACCCTGAGTCTTCAGAGGAGTTGCCGTGAAGTCCACTCGATCGGGCGTCGCACTCAGCCTGCTTGTTGCCAGCACCGTGGTCATGGCAGGCTGCGGCGGCAATTCCGGCAACACCGCGTCCTCCTCGGGATCCAACACCGCACCGTCTGTCCCGGTGAACTGCGCGGGCAAGAAGAAAATCCTGGCCGCCGGCTCGACCGCGCAAAAGAATGCGATGGAACAGTTCGTCTACGCCTTCATCCATGCCTGCCCCGGTCACACGCTGGATTACAACGCAAATGGCTCGGGCGCCGGGATGAAAGCGTTCATCGGCGGCCAGACCGATCTGGCGGGCTCCGACTCGCCAATGAATGCGGACAAGGGCGAACCCGACCGCGCACAGGAACGCTGCGGATCACCGGCATGGGATCTCCCGGTGGTTTTCGGTCCGATTGCGGTCACCTACAACATCAAGGGCATCAACGCGCTCAGCCTGGACGGGCCCACCATCGCGAAGATTTTCAACGGTGCCATAACCAAGTGGGACGACCCGGCGATCAAGGCGCTCAACAAGAGCACCAATCTGCCCTCGACTCCGATCCACGTCGTCTTCCGGGCCGATCAGTCCGGAACCACCGACAATTTCCAACGGTATCTGGACGCGGCCTCCGACGGAGCTTGGGGTAAAGGCGCTGGCCAGGGATTCAATGGCGGCGTCGGCGAGGGAGCCACCGGCAACGACGGTACGTCGCAGGCCATGAAGAGGACCGACGGTTCGATCACCTACAACGAGTGGTCATTCGCCGTCGGGCATCAGTTGGACATGACCCAGATCATCACCTCCGCGGGCCCGGAGGCGGTGTCGATCAGCGCCGAAACTGTCGGTAAAACGATCGCTGGGGCGACATTCAAGGGAGGTGGCGACCAGCACGACCTCATCGTGGACACCTCGTCGTTCTACAAGCCGACGCAGGCCGGTGCCTACCCGATCGTTCTGGTGACCTACGAGATCGTCTGCTCTAAGTACCCCGACACACCTACCGGTCAAGCGGTAAAAGCGTTCATGCAATCCACAATTGGCGATGGTCAGGCTGGTTTGGACGAGTATGGATACATTCCGCTCCCCAACGCGTTCCAATCCAAGCTGATACCAATCGTCAACGCCATCGCGTGACCGGGAGTCACCAGCCCGCTAATCGGGACACGTTGTGCGACCACCGGTTCCGCGGCCGCCGGCAGTTGATCTGTTCGCCTGACGGAAGTCCTCGCGCGAATTCCGGAGGGCCCGAGCGACTCTGGCTATCAAGCGAATTCGTTGCGCAGCGGCCGCTCAGCGGTATTCTGACAAGAAACTCCGGAAGCCGTTACTCAGTCGTGATTCAAAATTCATTCTCATCGGGCTCATTTTGTTGTGTGCCTGCTTGCCTAGGATTTACCGTGTGTTAACCATCGGTTTCGGCGCGACTGCGCCGGTGGCGTCGGGCGCCGCCGGTTGCGGCCCGCGGCTTCGGGTGGCCGGGCGAAGGGAGCATCGACGGTGACCAACACCGGATCGGATTCGCGGGTGGGCTCGCTCTTCGGCCCCTACCAGCTGGTGCGCCTGATCGGCCGTGGCGGAATGGGCGAGGTCTACGAGGCCGAGGACACCCGCAAGCGCCGGGTGGTCGCGCTCAAGCTGATCTCGACGCAGTACTCCAACAATCCGGTGTTCCGCTCCCGCATGCAGCGAGAGGCCGACACCGCGGGACGGCTGACCGAACCGCACATCGTGCCGATCCACGACTACGGCGAAATCGAGGGACATTTCTTTGTGGAGATGCGCCTGATCGACGGCGTATCGCTGCGCTCGATGCTGACGCAATTCGGTCCGCTGACTCCAGCCCGGGCTGTGGCCATCGTGCGCCAGATCGCGGCAGCGCTGGACGCCGCTCATGCCAGCGGGGTTACCCACCGCGACGTCAAGCCGGAAAACATCCTGATCGCCGCCGGCGATTTCGCCTATCTGGTGGACTTCGGCATCGCCCGCGCCGCCCACGACCCGAATCTGACGCAGAGCGGCATGGCGGTGGGAACGTACG
>JAVROG010000167.1:0-10088 GCA_032162865.1 Mycobacterium sp.
CTAAAACTTGGCCGGCGCAGCTCACCGATGCCGCCGCGCTCGCGTCGTTCGCGCCCGACGTCCTGGCTGCGGGCGACGACGCCGTGGCGTCGGCAATTGTCAGCGCTGCCGCCGAGTCACTCGCCGCCACCGCCATAGCGGTCGGAGCCGGCCCGGTGACGATGGTTGGCGGCCTGGCCGGGGTGAAAGCGCTGCGCGAGCGGATCGACTTCGTCGCACCCGTCGGCGACGCGCTCGATGGCACGCTGCGGCTGGGGGCGATCCACGAGCCGCACGTGATCCGCCTGCACGCAGCAGCCATCCCGAACAGACTCGACGCGCTCGCCACCGAGGCCGTACGGCCCGACCTGCACGACCTCGATACACGGCCCATCAGCGAGGTTGTCGGGCTGCTTGTGGCCGCCGAGGGTGAGGCGCACGGCGCGGTCCTCGCCGCGCTCCCGCGAATCACAGCGGCCGCCGAGGCGATCGCCGCACGGCTGGAACGCGGCGGTCGCCTGATCTATGCCGGCGCCGGCACGCCCGGTCGAATCGGCGTGCTCGACGCCGCCGAGTGCGGCCCGACGTTTAACACCGACATTGTGCGTGGCGTGATCGCGGGCGGGCCGGCGGCGCTGACTCAGGCAATCGACGGCGCGGAAGACGCGTTCGACCCCGCAGATCTCGCCGACCTGACCGCCGCCGACGCGCTGGTCGGCATCACGGCGTCGGGTCGCACGCCGTACGTACTTGCGGCACTTGAGCATGCACGCGCGGTGGGCGCGCTGACCGTCGCGATCGTCAACAACTCCGGCAGCGAGGCGGACGCCGACATCGTGATCGAACTGCTGACCGGACCGGAGGTGCTGGCCGGCTCCACGCGACTGACCGCGGGGACGTCCCAAAAGGTAGTGCTCAACGCGATCTCCACGAGCGTGATGATCGCGCTCGGCAAGGCCTACGGACCGCGGATGGTCGACGTGCGCGCGACCAACGCGAAGCTGCGCCGCCGCACGGTGCGGATCGTCCGCGACGCAGCCGGTGTCGACGAGGAGGCCGCGACCGCCGCGCTCGCCGCCGCGGGCGGTCACGCCAAGACCGCGATCGTTGCGCTGCTTGCCGGGGTGGACGTAGCGGCGGCGGCCGTCCGGCTCGAGCGGGCACGGGGACGCGTCCGAGGCGCCCTACTGGGCGGTCGTGATGGTAGGCAGTAAGCCAATGCCTAAGTTCACCGCCGTTGCAACGGCCCTGCTGGTATTCGTCGTAGCTTGCTCGCGTGGCGAGTCGGCACACCCTGCAGCGACTACGAGTAGTAGTGCGCCGACAACGCAGGCGCCGGTTGCGAGTCCGCCACCCGACCTCCCCACTGTCTCCAAACCGCCCGAAGCGCCTACCCCACCCGGCTTCGCGACCGTCTCCAAGCTGATCAACGATGCGATTGCGGCAAACAAGCTGCCAGGTGCTGTGCTTCTGGTCGGGCACGGTGGCGATATCGCCTTCCACCAGGCCTACGGCTCGCGCAGGCTCGCGAGCGAAGCCGCGTTGAACGGATCGCCCGCACCCGCAGAGCCGATGACCGAGGACACGATCTTCGACCTGGCGTCGTTGACGAAGATCTTTGCCACGGCCACCAGCGTCATGCAGCTCTACGAGCAAGGCAAAGTTCAATTCGACGATCCCGTGCAGCAGTATTTGCCTGACTTCAACACCGCGAACGATCCACGGCGTGCCAAGGTGACCGTTCGCATGTTGCTCACACACACCTCAGGCGAGACGGGAGACGTCGAACTCAAAGATCCGTGGGGACTGGAGCGAGCCGATAAAGCGGACGGCATTCGTCGTGCGCTCACGACACCGCTCGAGTCGGGTCCCGGGGAGGGTTTCCGCTATTCGGATATCAATTTCATTCTGCTGGGCGCGCTGATTGAGACGGTCACCGGCGAGGCCGAAGACGTCTACGTTCAGCAGCACGTATTCGAGCCGCTTGGCATGGCAGATACCCGCTACCTGCCCGCGGCCAAAGCTTGTGGGCCGCACACGATTAGAGGAGCTGCGATTGGGTGGGCTGCCACGCCGGCAGGCGAGCAGTCCGCTTGTCCGGCAGGTACCTGGAGTACTGACCTCCTGCCCCGCATCGCCCCGACAGCACGGGACGAAGAGAGCCGAGCCGATCCGAGCAAGAATCCCGACCTCGATCAGCTGCTTCGGGGCACCGTGCATGACACGACGGCGCGGCGCATGGGTGGAGTGGCCGGCCATGCGGGGGTGTTCTCGACGGCACACGATGTCGGCCTTTTCGCCCAGGCCTTGCTTGACCGGCTCGCGGGCCGTCCGAGCGAGTTTCCGCTCCAGCAAGCAACTTTGGAGTTGATGACCTCTCCGCAGCAGCCGGGACACACAGCTCAACAACTCGACGCAGCCAACGCCGCCACCCGAGAAGCCGTTGCGAAGAGACCGAATACCAGGGACCCGTTGCTCGCTCCGCGCTATCCGGCGGTCGCGGGACAGAACCTGCGCGGCTATGGCTGGGACATCGATACTCCGCTGTCCGGGACGCGAGGCATGGTCTTCCCGATCGGTAGCTTCGGCCACACCGGCTTCACCGGAACCTCGATCTGGATAGACCCCGCCTCGAATACCTACCTGATTCTGCTCGCGAACTCGATTCACACCCGAGGCAGTCCACCGATGTCGGATCTGCGCGGTGAGGTGGCAACAACGACGGCGCGGGCCCTGGGTCTCTAGCTCAGGGCCGCTCGAAGTGTTGGTAGTCAGGCGTTTTCCAGTAGCCACCCCATTGCCAGCCACGTTCGGTGAAGACCTGCTCGGTGGGGTCGCCGCCGTGGATGATTCCCGGGTCGGTGCGACTGCGGTCCAGATAGGCCGCCGCGTTCCGCGGTTCGAAATACCCGCTGGCGTAGAGACACGGATTGATCAGCGTATTGATGTCGATGGCCCGGCCGTAAGCGTGTGGAGACCATTCGTCCGTTTCTGGGATGCGTCGACAGTTGAACGCCGACGTGTTGTTGTCCTCCATGGATAATTCATCGTCGGCATCGGCGTAGTGGTCGACCGTCTGAATCTTGTCAATCGGATAGCGCAACAGGTGAAGCTGCCCGAAGATCGCGATGACATCCGCCACCAGATCTTCGTGCACGATCAGGGCGCCGGGGTGGGTCTGGCCGTCGAAACCGAGGTAGTCAACGTCGACCCGTCGCAGCTGATCCGGCTCGACGGGGCAACCCGGTCGCCAGGTGGTGCCGAGTTCTGCGGCAGTGACCGGCTCCACGGTCCAAGCGACAGGTGTTGGTGGCGCGCTGGGCGGCGGCGTGGACGACGACGCGACGGTCGCCGACGACGGCGCAACAGACGGCGACGGCGTGGCCGCATGAGGTGGCGCCGCGGCACCGCACTGCACCAGCACGATAACCGCTGCGAGCAGTTGTGCCGGCACGATGACTCGCCGCTGGAAGGACATCAATTCAGCTGAATCCTAACCGCGGCCGGACCCCGACGCCGACGAGGTCCGGAAATGTCAGGTCAGGACGAGCGCGGGTACGTCGGGCTTGTGGACGATCTCGTTGGGTACCTTGAAAAGGTCGATCATGTTGCCGCCCATGACCTTTCGTACGCCCTCTTCGTCGAGGCCGTGCTTTTCCAGGTCGTCGACCAGGTTGATCGGATCGGATAGCCCTTCCGGGTGCGGCCAGTCCGAACCGAACATGACGCGGTCGATGCCGCACAGATCGGCCATCTGCTTGAAGTCGTCCTCCCAGAAGGGTGCGACGTAGACGCAGCGCTTGAACGCTTCGACCGGGTTCTCGGGGAACTCTTGCGGCATCTTCGAGTAGACGCCCTCGAATTGGTGCAGGAGGTAGGGCACCCATGATGCGCCGTTCTCGACCGACAGGACGCGCAGATCGGGGTTGCGGGTCAGCGCGCCGTGGCAGACCAATGCGGCCATGGTGTCCTCGATGGGCCGCTTGCCCATCGCGACCATCCGGAACGCGGTCGGCTTGAACGGCTTGTACTCGTCGCCGGGCTCCCAGTCGTTGAGGTACTCGGAGTAACCGCTGTCCGAGGCGTGCATCGACACCGGGATGCCGGCCTTGACGCACGCGTCCCAGAACGGGTCGAACTCCGGCAGGCCAAGGGAACGGGTGCCGCGATAGCCGGGCACCGGAGCGGGCCGGACCAGGACGGTCTTGGCGCCCCGTTCGAGGCACCAGTCGAGTTCCTCGAGGGCGCGATCGACGCTGGCCAGGTTGATCACCGGCGTGGAGAAGATGCGGTCCTCATAGTTGAACTGCCAGGTCTCATACATCCACTGGTTCAGCCCGTGGATGATGTCCAGGATCAGGTCCGGGTCGTCCTTGAGGCGTTCCTCGACGAGTGAGGCCAGGGTCGGGAACATCAGCGTGTAGTCCAACCCAAGCGCGTCGAGGACCTCCAGGCGTGCCGCGGGATTGCGGAATGCCGGGATTGCCTTCATCGGCTTGCCCATCACCTCGCGGAAGCTCTTGCCTCCGCTGCCATGCCGGAAGTACTCCTCCTGCGCACCCGGCCGCGCGACCACCTCGAACGTCGGGTTGGGGATGTAGTCGCTGACGACGTTGCGGACCATGATCTTGGTCCGGCCGCGGACGTCGATGTAATCGATGACGCCTTTACGGCGGTCCGGCAGAAACTGGGTCAGCGCTTCCTTGGGCTCGTAGAAGTGATTGTCGGCGTCGAACACCGGGTAGGAGAGATGGCGTGACGGCATGTTGGCCTCCTGGAAGTCTTGTTTACGCGGAAGCGGTGCTGGCCGGGTATGACGAAGCCGCTCTGGTAATGAGGTTACCACTTTTGCTTGTGATGCAAAACCATCAAGCCAGCATCCCGCGCACGCAGAACTCGTGGATGTGGTGACCGTCGATTGGGCGCCCGTTGAGTTCGACCCCGAGCGAGCGCAGCCGCATCGCGCCAAGAACTGACTGCAGGATCAGCGCCGAGTGGGTTTCGACCTCGATTCCGTCCCGGAACGTCCCCTCGACGATGCCGCGCTTCACGATGTCCTGAATGAGGATGTGCAGGCGAGAAATGACCCGGGCGTAGTCGCTGGGCATCGACTCCGCAAGGTTGTCGTTGTAGAAGGTCAGACCGCGATTGATGCTGTCCTGCTTGGACGTTGACGCCGGTGCGGTGATCCGCTCGATCAGCAACTGCAGTGCGGCCTGGCCCGGCAGGCCGTCAGTGTCCGCGCGCCACTGCTGCGTAGATTCCGACATGATCTTGTCGATCAGAGCCAGCAGCAGCTCATCTTTGGATGAGAAGTGTTGGTAGAACGACCGCAGCGAGGTCTTCGACCGTTCGGCGACCTCGAGCACGGTGAACTCGGTGCGGCCAGTCTCGCCGAGGATGGCAAGCGCGGTCTTCATGAATCGGCTGACGCGTTGCTCGGCGTCCGGACGGACAGCGGCCTGCCCGTTGGATTTCGCCATGGCTCACCTCCAAACCGGGTTCGACAGTTTGAGAATGACGTTACCGCAAGCGTTCGGAGATCAAACCGGGGATGACGAAGTCGCGGAACACCGCCCTGCGGTTTATCCGGCCGCCTGCAGGGTGATCTCCGAGAGTTCCGTCCGACTCTCACCGTTGGTGGTGCCCAACGTGGAGATCCACACCAGCACGTTGGAGGTCTTGGTCCCGTTATGCACCGCTATGCGATTGTGCCCCGGCTGCAGTGAGGTGGCTGGGGTCAGCTCGGTCGTGTCGGAGAATTTGGCTGGGTTTTCGGTAGGCGACGAGCGGATCTGCACCTGGGTGCCGGTGCTGGGCACGTCGACCGTCACGGTACTCAGCGCGGTCGGTTCGGACAGGTGCAGCAACAGACCCATTCCTTGGATGAATTTCGGGAAAGGGACGGTGTCCTTGTAGGTAACGGTGGACCACCCCGTATTTGGGTTGCCATCGATCGCCAAGTTGGCCTGCTGTGGATTGTCGGGGGCGCCATCGGGGGAAAAAACCGTGGCGCTCACCGGCTTGACCATCGGTCCGGGGCGGGTCCGACTGCCGAATGCATCGGTGAAGTACAGAACCGCCGCCGCGGTCAGCACGATCACGCCGACGACGGCGGCGCTGATTAGAGCGGTCCGGAGCTTTTTCCCTTTCGGCGCCTTATCCTGCGGCGATTTGGCGGGGGTCTCGAATCCGTGTCGCTTCGGACGAGCCGCCGCGGAGAGGTTGACGATTTTGTCGGCGTCGAGGGTGTCGCCGTCCCAGAAGCCGCTGACCTCGACCTCATCGCCGTCTGCGAGCTGACCCGCAACGAGGTCGGTTTGTATCGCGACCGGGAAGAGAGCCCGCCCGTTGGCCACCGGGTCATGGGGGACCACCTGGAAGGACAAGATGCCGACCTGGTCTTGAGCACCGATCGCACTTTGCTGTACGCCGCGTGCTGTGCCATGGACGACGATCCGCTCGAGGCGAGCGGTGCCGGGGCGTTCGCCAGCGCCGCCTGCGGAGTCCCGGCTCGGTGTCGGCGAGCCGGCTTGCGGTTGCGGTGGTGCGGCGTCGGGGGAAGGGCCCTGCTGGGTGAGGGCTCGGGCAAAGTCGACGCAACTCGGGTAGCGCTCGCCCGGGTCTTTAGCCAGCGCTCTGGCCAGGACGGCGTCGAGGTGCGCGAGATCGGGTCGGCGCTCCGATATCCGCGGTGGTGGCGTACTGAGGTGGTGGCTGATGACGATAGCGCGATTTGAGTCTTGAAAAGGTGGTGCGCCGGTCAGTAGATGAAAGGTCGTGGCAGCCAGCGCATATTGATCCACGCGGCCGTCAAGCGGCTTGCCCAAGAGTTGCTCGGGAGCCACGTAACTGATAGTTCCCACGGCGACGCCGACCTCAGTCAGGGCGCTGACGTCATCGATTCTGCGAGCGATGCCGAAGTCGGTTAACAGCACCCTGCGCCGGTGGCCATCGGCCGCGGTCACCAGAATGTTCTCCGGCTTGACGTCCCGATGCAGCAGACGGTGATCATGACCGAAGTCGAGCGCATCAGCCACCGCTGTGACGATTTCCCAGACGTCTTGATCTGGCAAGCCGCCCCCGTCGCGCTGCCGGATCAATTGACCTGCGTCAGTACCGTCTACGAAGTCCATCGAGATCCAGAGCCGGCCGTTGAACTCACCGCGATCGAGAACGCCGACGATATGCGGGTGCCACAGCGTGGCCGCCAATTCGGCTTCGCGGATGAATCGCGCCCGGAACTCCTCGTCGCCGGCCGAGGCCACTGACAAGATCTTCAGCGCGTCGTGGCGGGGCAGACGAGGATGCTGGGCGAGGTAAACCTCACCCATGCCACCAGTGCCGACCAAGCGCTCGATGACGTATCCAGCGAATACCTCACCGTTGTTCAACGGCATGCCCCAAAGCCTACAAACCCGCTCGGCCGGCCAACCACATGGCGTGGTTCAGCCTGGCTGGGTCAGGTCACTGGTATGTGGCCTAGTTCCGCAGAGATTGCAGTCGTCGTCGCGAGCAGTTCGGTACACATCTCCGAGACAACGGCCGGTCCCGAGTGGGACTGCGGCAGGACGATAACCACCACCAGTGGCAGCGACGCCTCAGTCGCGAAGACTGGAGCTGCCACCGCTGTAGCGCCGGGAATCATCGCATTTGTCGTGACGGCGAATCCCTGGCGGCGGATGTTCGCCTTGATGCGGGCGATCTCCTCATCAGTGGGGCTTGAAGGGTCCGCGCGGGCTGCCGACATAATCGGTGCGGTCAGGGCATCTGGCAGGCAGGAAAGGAACACCTGCCCCGCGGAGGTGGTCAGCACCGGCAGCGTTGATCCGACCCGCACCGTGATCGGGAGCGGATACGCGCCGTACTCCCACCTCATTACCACCGGTCCGTTGTCGCCCCACGCCAAGAGGGCCACCGCGTGTTTCGTGCGGTCCCGCAGATCCGCAAGGTACTCCGAAGCCAGGCCGACCTCGTCCATCCGGCGCAGCGCCTCGGCGCCGAGCCGCCGCATGGACGGGCCCAGGTCATATCGAGCCGACCGGGGTGACTGCGACACCAGACCCGCACGGCCCAGACTCACTAGATAGCGGTGTACTTTGCTGGCCTGCATCCCACAGCCCTCGGCGACCTGCGTAAGCGTCATCGGTCCCGCGCCGCGCTCAAGCGCGAGCAAGACCGTCATCGCATTTTCGACCGACTGGATGCCCTGCCGCGCATCTTGCCCTGGTGCGGGGTCCATCGAGCCATCAGATGGCGACGACACTGGGGAGTGCGTCACCTGGTCTTCACCAGCCGCTCGGACGTCGGCTTTTCCGCTGACAGGGCGTTGACGAGGTCGTCCGCGAGCGCCTCCGCGGAAGTGGCGTCAACCGCCGTGCCGTAAATGTAGAAGTCTGGACGCACAGCCACCGCGGCCCAGCAATTTTCGGAGAACCAGCGTCGGTAGGTGCCGTCCACGTCGACAACGGTGCCTTCTGCGCCGGGTTGGTCGGCCAGTCGGACAACAGTAACCCCGGCGGCCCGGAGCGCCGCCGTTCGTGCACCGCGCTCGAGCTGCGCCGATACCGAGCCGGTCACCAACAGATGGAACCCGTGGCTGACGATGTGGTCCAACAGCCTTCGCCCCGCGCCGTCGTCGACGACGCCCTGAACGGACAAGTCGCCACGCCCCGGCCCGGAGTGAGCCGAGAGGAACCCTTCTTTCAGGCCGGGCAGTCGGATCTTGGCTGGCGTCTCGCTGGCGGCGTGCTTTGCGATCAGCCGTCGGTCCCGCTCGGCTGCGATCAACGGATCGCGCACCGTCTGTTCTCGGCCGAGCTCAATCCCGCGTTCGATGACGGCACGCACGTGCGGGTCACGCTCGTGTTGGTAAGTATCCAGCAATTCCGGATTTCGACCGTGCAAGACCAGGTCGAGCTTAAAGGCCAGGTTCTGGGCGTCCCGGATTCCCGAGCACATGCCTTGGCCGAGGAAAGGCGGCATCTGATGGGCGGCGTCGCCGGCGAGCAGGACCCGTCCGGTGCGCCAGCGGCGGGCGACTAGCGACCGGAATGTGTAGGTGGCCACGCGGATTAGTTCAGCGTCGTCTGGGTGCAAATAGCGGCCCGCGCGGTGCCAGACCCGTTCGGGTCGGCTCTCCTGCTCGAACTCCAACTCCGAGTCGAGCATGAAACTGATCCTTTGGTACTCGCGCCCGATGGGGACGACCGCGGTCGGCTCCTGCGGGTCGCAGATCTGCATCATGGGAAGGTCGATCGCGGCGTGGAGCCTGAAGTCGCAGACCATCCACGCTTCACCAAAACCGTAGTCGTCTTGTTCGATGCCGAGGTGTTGGCGCACGAAGCTGTTCCCGCCGTCACACGCCACGACGTAGCGAGTCGTAATGGTGTGGATGCCATGTGGACCGGTCGCGGTCAGTGCTACTGAGGTGCTGTTCTGCACGAGTCCGATCACCCGCGTCGACAGGCGGACATCAACCCCAGGCTGGTTGCGGCATACCTCGTCGAGGGCGTTCTCGAGGTCCGGTTGATAGAAGCCGTACATTTCAGCCCAGCCGCACCGGCCGACCTCCGCGAGGTCGAACTCCAGCAGCCGCTCACCGGCGCCGTTCTGAAACCAATATTGTTGTGGTGCCTTGAGTTTGGGCACCAGCGCCTCAGCGATACCGAGTATAGCGAAG
Source organism: Mycobacterium sp. (assembly GCA_032162865.1). Taxonomy (GTDB): domain Bacteria; phylum Actinomycetota; class Actinomycetes; order Mycobacteriales; family Mycobacteriaceae; genus Mycobacterium. The sequence goes on from JAVROG010000167.1 coordinate 9,662, forward strand.
GTGCGCATCGTCTCATCGTCGAACACTCCGGCCCGTGGAAGGTTGTACAAGCCTGCGTATCGCTCCAACACAACTACGCGGTGTCCGAGCCGACCCAACATCGCGGCGACAACCTGGCCGACAGGCCCATACCCGACTACGGCTACGTCGGATTCCACAGGGTGCACTGGCTGGTCGGGCTTGAGAGGCGCCATGGGAAGACGATACAATCCACTATAAGTAAAGTAAATGCACAATGGTGAATTTCAAGTTCTGCATGCCAGGGTCGCCGAAGGGCGTGCCCCGCTGCCGACCGCAACACGAACGATATGGTTAGTCGATATAATTAATTCGGCGTCGACTGACGATGGTCGTCTGCCTGACGCCCGGGAAGGAAACCGCAATGGCCCGAACAGACGACGACTCGTGGGACATCACCGAGAGTGTC
>JAVROG010000168.1:0-15490 GCA_032162865.1 Mycobacterium sp.
AGCCGGGCGCTGCGGGTCGCCGCCATCGTGATTAGCGGGGATCGCAAGCGCGGTCCGCCGTCAGCGGTAAGTTTGCCAAGGTGGGCGAAGTACGCCCCGGCTGCGCCGAACGCGAGGACTAGATCGGGATTGCCATGACGGAGACCGGCGGGGACATGGTGTCGATGCGGGTGTCGGACGCGGACCGCAACGGCACCATGCGGCGACTGCACAATGCTGTGGCCCTCGGACTGATCGATATCAACGAATTCGAGCAGCGCTCGTCGCAGGTGTCCTTCGCGCGCACCCGAAGTGAGCTGGACACACTGGTCAGTGACTTGCCTGGGCCGGGCGCGATCGTCACCTCCGCAACCGACCGGGTGGAACTGCGCGGCTGGGCCGGCTCACTGAAACGCCAGGGTGAATGGATGGTCCCCACCCGGCTCTCGCTGGTGCGCCGGGTGGGATCGATCGAACTCGACCTGACCAAGGCCCGATTCGCGGGTCCCGTGGTGGTCATTGAAATCGACATGAAGTTCGGCTCGCTGCACCTGCGGCTGCCCGATCGGGCCAGTGCCTCGATCGACGACGTCGAGGTCTATGTGGGCAGCGCGACCGATCACCGCAAAGATGCACCGGCGGAAGGGACCCCGCATGTCGTCCTGACCGGCCAGGTCGTGTTCGGCTCGGTGATCATTCGCGGCCAGCGCCGGGCATTGCTGCGCCGCCCCAGGCTCTGATCGCGTCGGGCGGTCGGCAGCACCGCCCCGAGGAGCCTCGCTAAGCTGTCTCCCATGCCTGCTCGTACCGCGCTTGCTCCCGGCGCGCTGTCCCCGACGCTGCCGGTACCCAAGTGGATCGCGCGGCCGGAATACGTCGGCAAGTCCACCGCCAAAGAGGGCACCGAGCCGTGGGTGCAGGAGCCCGAGGTGATCGAGAAGATGCGGGTCGCCAGCCGGATCGCGGCCCGTGCGCTCCAAGAGGCGGGCAAGGCGGTCGCGCCGGGCGTCACCACCGACGAACTGGACCGCATCGCGCACGACTACATGGTCGACAACGGTGCCTATCCGTCGACGCTGGGCTACAAGGGCTACCCCAAGTCGTGCTGCACGTCGCTCAATGAGGTCATCTGCCACGGCATCCCCGACTCGACGGTGGTCGAAGACGGCGACATCGTCAACATCGACGTCACCGCGTACTTCGACGGGGTGCACGGCGACACCAACGCGACATTTCTAGCCGGCGACGTCTCCGAGGAGCACCGCTTGCTCGTCGAGCGAACCCACGAGGCGACGATGCGTGCGATCAAAGCCGTCAAACCGGGTCGGGCGTTGTCGGTGATCGGCCGTGTCATCGAATCCTACGCAAATCGGTTCGGGTACAACGTGGTTCGTGACTTCACCGGACACGGCATCGGCACCACGTTCCACAACGGCCTCGTGGTCCTGCACTACGACCAACCCGCCATCGAGACCGTAATTCAGCCCGGGATGACTTTCACCATCGAGCCGATGATCAACCTCGGCGCACTGGACTACGAGATCTGGGACGACGGCTGGACGGTGGTCACCCGAGACCGCAAGTGGACCGCGCAGTTCGAGCACACCCTGTTGGTCACCGACACGGGCGCCGAAATCCTCACCCTGCCGTAACCGCCATAACCGTCGCTGTCGTCAATTTCACCCCTGTGACGTGGGTTAACGTTGACGAAAGCGTGGGCTAAGAACGATTCCCGCGGCCCGTAAGCAGGCGAAATGCTGTAATTTGCGGGAGTGCCCTCGATGATGACCACAGTCGACGGATTCGCGATCTCGGTCGCCGAGACCGGCCCGAAGAACGGCACGGTCGTGGTCATTCTCGCCGCCGAGCAGCGCGCCCCCGCCGCCTACGACGCGCTGTGCGAACGCCTGCACAACGCGGGGCTGCGGACGATCGTCATCGGCGCTGACCCCCGGCTGACTCCGAAATCGGCAATCGGCATTCTCGACTCGCTCGGTGTTTCGTGGGCGGTGGTGGTCGGCGATCGCACCGGTGCCGATTTGGCCTGGGAACTGGCGGCCACCCGGCTGGGGCGGTTTGCCGGTTTGGTCGCCATTGACCGCGGACATCCCCGAGTGGCCGACGCCGACGGCGGGGTTCGCGACGACAACTGCCCGCCGGTGGAGATCGCGACCACCGTGCTGGTGAGTTCGCCGGTCGTGCGGGACGCGGCACGGGACAGCCAGCGATTCGTCTTCGGCGACTACCGGGTGGTGGACCTGCTCGGGCGGCGCAACGCGCATGAATCGACCGCACAGTTGGCCACCGAGATCGTGTTGCGCACCAGCGGTTGGTAGCGGCCACGCGCGGCGATAGGTGGTTGACTGACGGTCATGACTGGGCAGGCAGGCTCTCCGCCGACGGCGGCGGTTCTCTCCAAGGCTGACCTCGAGCGACTGGTCGCGGCCGGCGACATCGACACCGTCATCGTGGCGTTCACCGACATGCAGGGCCGACTGGTTGGTAAACGGGTGTCGGGTCAGTTCTTCGTCGAAGAGGTGGCCGCGCACGGCGCCGAGTGCTGCAGTTATCTGCTGGCCGTCGACGTCGACGTGAACACCGTGTCCGGCTATGCCATGTCGAATTGGGAAACCGGCTACGGCGACATGGTGATGACGCCCGACCTGACCACGCTGCGCCGCATTCCATGGCAACCGGGCACGGCCTTGGTGATCGCCGATTTGTCCTGGGCCGACGGCAATCCGGTCGCCGTCTCGCCACGCGCCATCCTGCGTCGGCAGTTGGACCGGCTGCAGCAGCGGGGACTGTTCGCCGATGTCGCCACCGAATTGGAGTTGATCGTCTTCGACCAGTCCTACCGCCAAGCGTGGGCCGGTGGTTACCGGGACCTGACGCCGGCCAGCGACTACAACATCGACTACGCGATCATGGCGTCGACGCGCATGGAGCCGCTGCTGCGCGACATCCGGCTCGGCATGCAGGGTGCCGGCCTGCGCGTCGAGGCCATCAAAGGCGAATGCAACAACGGCCAACAGGAGATTGGTTTCCGCTACGACGAGGCGCTGGTCACCTGCGACAACCATGCCATCTACAAGAATGGCGCCAAAGAGATCGCCGACCAGCACGGCAAGAGCCTGACGTTCATGGCGAAATACGATGAGCGCGAAGGCAACAGCTGCCACATTCACCTGTCCCTGCGCGACACCGATAACGCAGCGGCATTCGCCGACAGTGGCGCTCCACACGGCATGTCAGCCACCTTCCGCAGCTTCATTGCCGGCCTGCTCAGCACGCTGCGCGAGCTCACGCTGTTCTTTGCGCCGAACATCAACTCCTACAAGCGGTTTGCCGACGGCAGCTTTGCTCCCACCGCAGTCGCCTGGGGGCTGGACAACCGCACCTGCGCGTTGCGGGTCGTCGGCCACGGACCCAGCATCCGTGTCGAATGCCGGGTGCCCGGCGGTGACGTCAATCAGTACCTTGCGGTGGCGGCGGTGATCGCGGGCGGGTTGCACGGTGTCGAGGCGGGCCTCGAGCTTGGCGCACCCTACGCAGGTAACGCGTATCAGGCCGCCTCCCAAAACGAAGATCTGGAACGCCTGCCCACCACGCTGACCGAGGCCGCCGCGGTCTTCGGGGAGTCGGCGGTGGCGCGGGACGCGTTCGGCGACGATGTGGTCGCGCACTACCTGAACAATGCCCGCGTGGAACTGGCGGCATTCAACGCGGCGGTCACCGATTGGGAGAGGATTCGTGGCTTTGAACGCCTTTAGGCCCGATGGTGGCGACCCACCGGTCGTGGGCCTGACGATGTATCGCGAGCAGGTGCGGACCGGTGTCTGGGATATCCCGGCGGCCTATCTGCCCGCCGACTACTTCGAGGGCGTGATCCTGGCCGGTGGTGTCCCGGTACTGCTGCCCCCGCAGCCGGTGCACGCCGGCGCGGTCAACCGACTGCTCGACAGCCTGGACGCGCTGGTGATCACCGGCGGTTACGACCTCGACCCCGCCGCCTATGGGCAGCAACCGCACCCGACCACTGACCAGCCGCGCACCGACCGCGATGCCTGGGAGTTCGCGCTGTTGCGGGCCGCGCTGCACCGACGACTGCCGGTGCTGGGTATCTGCCGGGGTGCGCAGATGCTCAACGTCGCCTTCGGCGGCACGTTGCATCAGGATCTGCCGGAGGTCCTCGGTCACTCCGGTCATCGTGCCGGCAACGGCGTGTTCAGCAGATTGCCGGTGCGCACCGTGGCGGGAACCCGGGCGGCGGCGTTGCTTGGTGATGCCGCCGATGTGCCGTGCTACCACCATCAGGCCATCGACAAGGTGGGGGAGGGGCTGGTGGTCGGTGCGTGGGACGCCGACGGCGTGGTCGAGGCGGTGGAGTTGCCCGGCGACACGTTTGTGCTTGCGGTGCAATGGCATCCGGAGAAGTCTCTGGAAGATCTGCGGCTGTTCACCGCCCTGATAGACGCCGCCAGGTCGAGCGGACACCGATGAGCACCACGCAGCTGATCAACCCCGCCACCGAGGAAGTGCTGCGCTCGGTCGAACACGCCGACGTGGCCGCCGTGGACGACGCGGTGGCACGGGCAAGGGCGGCCCAGCGCCGCTGGGCGCGGCTGGCACCGGCCGAACGCGCCGCCGGCCTGCGGGCATTTGCCGCTGTCGTCGACGCGCACAGCGGCGAACTGGCCGCGCTGGAAGTGGCCAACTCCGGTCACCCGATCGCCTCGGCCGAGTGGGAGGCCGGCAACGTGCGCGACGTGCTGCAGTTCTATGCCGGCAGCCCGGAACGCCTGTCTGGCAAGCAGATTCCCGTTGCGGGCGGGATCGACGTGACCTTCAACGAGCCGATGGGCGTGGTGGGGGTGATCACGCCGTGGAACTTTCCAATGGTGATCGCCTGTTGGGGCATCGCTCCGGCGCTGGCCGCCGGTAACGCCGTGCTGGTCAAGCCCGCTGAGTGGACGCCGCTGAGCACCATGCGGCTCGGCGAGCTGGCTGTCGAGGCCGGGCTGGACGCCGACCTGCTGCAGGTACTGCCCGGCAGGGGTTCGGTCGTCGGTGAGCGTTTTGTCACCCACCCCGATGTGCGCAAGGTGGTGTTCACCGGGTCCACCGAGGTCGGCAAGCGCGTGATGGCCGGCGCGGCGGGTCAGGTCAAGCGGGTGACGCTGGAACTGGGCGGCAAGAGCGCCAACATCGTCTTCGCCGACTCCGATCTCGAGCGCGCCGCCGCGGCCGCACCGGGCGGGGTGTTCGACAACGCCGGGCAAGACTGCTGTGCCCGCAGTCGAATCCTGGTGCAGCGCAGCGTTTATGACCGTTTCATGGAGTTGCTCGAGCCGGCTGTCAAGAGCGTGGTCGTCGGAGATCCCGGGTCGAGGGACACCGAGATGGGTCCGCTGGTGTCGAGCGCACACCGGGAAAAGGTGGCCTCCTATGTGCCCGATGACGCCCCCGTAGCCTTTCGCGGGACGGCCCCGACCGGCCCCGGGTTCTGGTTTCCGCCAACGGTCCTCAACCCGGAACGTAACGATCGCAGCGTCACCGAAGAGATCTTCGGGCCGGTGGTTACGGTATTGCCGTTCGAGGATGAGGGCGACGCCATCGCACTGGCCAACGACACCGAATACGGTTTGTCCGGATCGATCTGGACCGACGACCTGGCCCGCGCGCTGCGGGTCTCCCGGTCGCTGGAAGCCGGTAACCTGTCGGTGAATTCACACTCCTCGGTGCGGTTCAACACTCCGTTCGGCGGGTTCAAACAGTCGGGCCTGGGTCGTGAGTTGGGGCCGGACGCGCCGCTACATTTCACCGAGACCAAGAATGTATTCATTGCTTTCAAAGAGGAGGCCTGATGGTTGCGGTCGATCTGACTCGACGGCTGGCAGGCCGGGTGGCAGTCATCACCGGTGGTGGCGGCGGTATCGGCCTGGCCGCCGCACGCCGCATGCATGCCGAGGGCGCGAGGATCGTCATCGGCGACATCGATGGAGAAGCCGGCGGCGCGGCCGCCGAACAACTCTCCGGTTTGTATGTCCCAGTGGATGTTTCCGACGAGGAGTCAGTGAACAAGCTGTTCGACGCCGCGGCACACGCCTGCGGGTCGATCGACATCGCGTTCAACAATGCGGGCATCTCGCCGCCGGAGGACGACCTGATCGAGAACACTGAACTGGCGGCGTGGCAACACGTTCAGGACGTCAACCTGAAATCGGTGTATCTGTGCTGCCGGGCGGCGTTGCGGCACATGGTGACCGCGGGCAAAGGCTCGATCATCAACACGGCGTCCTTTGTCGCGGTGCTGGGCTCGGCGACCTCGCAGATCTCCTATACCGCGTCCAAGGGCGGGGTGCTGGCGATGTCGCGGGAACTCGGGGTGCAGTTCGCCCGTCAGGGCATCCGCGTCAACGCGCTGTGCCCGGGGCCGGTCAATACCCCACTGCTGCAGGAGCTTTTCGCCAAGGACCCCGAACGGGCCGCTCGCCGATTAATACATGTGCCGGTGGGCCGATTCGCCGATCCCGACGAAATCGCCGCTGCCGTGGCATTTTTGGCCAGTGACGACGCGTCTTTCATCACCGCGTCGACATTCCTGGTTGACGGTGGCATCAGCTCGGCCTACGTGACCCCGTTCTAGACGCGCGGAGCCCCGCTGATGGAAATATGATTTGAAGTCGGTTAGCAGAATTCGATCAGCGGGATAGCCATTTCGGCCTCGGTTGCGGCGCCGTGAAAGCCGACCAGGCGAGCCGTTTCCGGCGGTTCGTGACTGGTTGCCAGTACCGCCGACGTGCCGCTACAGACGACCACGACATCGCCGATCCTGGCTAGATGCCGCGGATCGACCGGCCCGAAAACCCCCGACGCGACGGCCTCGTCGCGGGTGCGGACATCCGCGTGGCCGGCCAGCAGCTCGGTCCACGCGGCCACGACATCTGCCGTGGCCCCCGGCTCGGTGTGCAGGTAACGCACCCGCGGTTCGCCCGCGACCACCCGGACACCCGCCGCCAGCCGTGGGTCGGCGTCCATGTCGATGCGCGCGTCCGGCGGGACGTTCAGCCCGCCGTGGTCGGCGGTCACCAACAGTGCCGAATTGGCAGGTAGGGACTCCACCAGCCTGGTCAACCAGGCATCGATGCGAACCGCCGCTTCGTGCCAGTGGGACGACCCGACGCCGAACACATGCGCGGCGGTGTCCAGGTCGGCGGTGTAGCCGTAGACGAGTCCGGGTGCCGCGCGCAACTCCTCTGCCATCCGCCGTGCGTAGTCGTCATCGGAGTGGGTGGGAACGAAGTGCGCGCCGTGATAGGCCGCCTCGGTCAGCCCGCTGCCGATAAACCACTCCGGCAGCAGGGCGCGCGCGCTGACTCCGGCGCGCGACAGCCGATCGAACCAGGTTGGCAGCGGCTGCCACTGGTCGGCTGGCGGTTCGTCGCGCCACCGGATGTGGTTGAGCACACGGTTGGTGCCCGGGATGTTGAGCGTGAAGCCCAGGATGCCGTGCTCGCCGGGCTGGGCGCCGGTGCCCAGGGACACCAGGCTGGTGGGTGTGGTGGACGGGAAAGTGCAAACCAGTTGGCGCAACCGTCCCGTTGCGCCGCTCAGCACGGAGGCGAGCAGCGGGGCATCGCCAACCAGGTCCGGGAGCAGGTGCCAACCCAACCCGTCGACAAGCACCACCGCGACGCGATCGACATCGCCCACCGAATCGGCCAGGCCAAGGGTGTCGATCGCGCCCGGTACCCCCAGCACTGCCGCCGCGCTGGGCAGCACCTCACAGATGGAACCCGGCACCGGGTCAGTCTGGCACGAGATCAGCCCTGCGCCAGCCGCACGTTGGTCACGCGTAACTGGCGGCGCGTGCTGTCGGCCAGCGAGCGCAGCTGGTCTGGCTGCAGCCCGCCGCACAGCCGGCCCCAGTGCACCGCGACTTCGTCGCCGACGGTCACGTCGGGCACCGCGGAGTATCCATCGGCCCAGACATCCAGCAGCCGGGGGGAGGGTTCGGACAATGCCAGCGTCCGGCCGTCCCAAACCAGTGCCGGACACGACACCTCGACGGCAGCACTTGTTCGGGAAGTGACTGTGCCCCAGGTGATCCGGCAGTTATCCAGCACATGTAAGGCATGCTCGGCGGCGTTCTCGCCACCTCGGCAGAGAAACCGCGTCCATGGATAGACACCGAACACATGGAAGCAGTGATTGCCGGCCGCCTCGGCCGCCAAATCTGCTGTGAGATGGGACCAGTAACGGCCCGCCTGCGGGCCGATGATCGCCAGCAACTCGTCGTAGAACGCGTTGGGCTCGAGTTGTGCGCCGACACCCCCGCCGAGCCAATACGACTCGACCAGTTGGTAGTCCAGCGGATCGGCGATGCCGCTCAACCTGGACAGCACCCGCAGGTATGGCCACGCTCCGGAGAACTTCTGCGCCGCGGTGCGCACGTCGGCGACCGAGCCGTCGCGCAAGGTGGCTCCCAGTGGCGGACCGCAATAGCCCAGGGCGTTAGGGGCATAGGCGTAGCGGGAGAACATCTCGGCGCCCCAGATGTCCGGCGACTCAGCGAACGACACGCGTCATGCCCGTCCGGTTTGCCCCACTAGCTTCGCCGCGTCCCGATGCATGCGACCGAAGTTGTAGTAGGCCGCGCAGGCGCCCTCCGGTGACACCATGCACGTGCCGATCGGGGTCTCCGGGGTGCACGCGGTGCCGAAGACCTTGCATTCCCAGGGCTTGAGCACACCTTTGAGCACCTCACCGCATTGACATGCCTTCGGGTCGGCCACCCGAACGCCCGGCATCGCATACCGCAGTTCGGCGTCGAACTCCGCGAAGTCGTCGTGCAGGCGCAGCGCACTCTGCGAGATGAATCCCAGCCCACGCCATTCGAAGAACGGACGCAACGCGAACACCTTGCCCATCAAGGCCAGTGCGGCGGGGTTGCCGTCCTCGGGTACTACTCGTCGGTACTGATTCTCCACTTCGCAACGGCCCTCGCGGATCTGGCGCAGCAACATGGTGACCGACGCCAAGATATCCAGCGGTTCGAATCCGGCTACTACCAACGGCTTTCGATACACCTCGGGCACAAATCGGTATGGCCTGTTGCCCACCACAGTCGACACGTGGCCTGGGCCGATGAAACCCGAGAGCCGCAGATCCGGTGACTCCAGGATCGCCTTGATCGGCGGCACGATCGTCACGTGATTGCAGAACACACTGAAGTTGGACAACTGGAGATCACGTGCTCGCACCAACGTCACTGCCGTTGAGGGGGCGGTGGTTTCGAAGCCGATGGCGAAGAACACCACCTGTTTGCCGGGGTTGTCGAGCGCGATCTTCAAGGCGTCCAGCGGCGAATAGACGAACCGCACGTCGGCGCCACGAGCCTTGGCGTCCAACAGGCTGCCGTGCGAGCCAGGGACGCGCATCATGTCACCGAAGCAGGTGAAGATCACGTCCGGTTGGCCGGCCAGCCACATCGCATCGTCGATGCGTCCCATCGGAATCACACACACCGGACAACCCGGACCGTGGACCAGTTCGACATTGTCCGGCAGCAGGTGTTCGATGCCATGCCGTTAAATGGTGTGCGTGTGGCCGCCGCACACCTCCATGAACTTGAAGTGTTCTTGGTCGGTCCCAGCCAGAGCTTCGATCGCGACCAACAGTCTGCGGGCGGCCGCCGGGTCCCGGAATTCGTCAACGAATTTCATCATGGCTCCTTATACGATCGCCGACGAGTCGAAGGCTTCTATTTCGGTGGTGTAGGCGTCGCCCAGTTTTTTGATGGCGGCCAGGGTGAGCAACGCCTCGGTTTCGTCGATCTTGGCCATCGCGAAGCCGACGTGCACCAGCACCCAGTCGTCGGGCTCGGGCATCTCGTCCTCCAGCAGTCGCACGCTGATGGTGCGTTGCACACCACTGACGTCGACCTTCGCCAAATAGTTTGCCGGATCGGTGATCTCAACGATCCGACCTGGAATCCCAAGGCACATGCGATCTCCCTTCCTACGTCAGCAGATTCGCGGCAGCGGGTCGCCGACGAGCATGTCGACGATCCGGGTGCCCCCGAACGCAGTGCGCAGCACCACGCTTTCCGCCGGTTCGGTGACGATTTCCCCGACTTCGGCCGCATCGGCGCCCAGGGGATGTGACCGCAGCGCGGCGAGCCCCGCCTCGGCCTCCTCTGGTGCGACGACGGCGACAAATTTTCCTTCGTTTGCGACGTAGAGGGGATCGATTCCCAGCAGCTCGCAGGCACCATTGACCATGGGCCGCACCGGAAGTCGATCCTCGAGTAGCAGCACCCCGAGTTCGCAGGCCTGAGCCAGTTCATTGCAGACGGTACCGACGCCGCCCCGGGTCGCGTCCCGTAGCCAACGAGTGGACGGCGCGGCTGCCATGAGCAGTTCCACGAGTGGGCTGACCGACGCGGTATCCGAGTGGATGTCGGCCTCGATGGCCAGATCGCCGCGGGCCAGCATGACGGCCATGCCGTGATCGCCCATCGAACCGGACAGCAGTATCCGGTCGCCGGTGCGCACCGAATCCGCCGACAACCGGCGCTCGGCGGGGATGACGCCGGTTCCAGTGGTGGTGATGAACAGTCCGTCGGCAGCACCTCTGGGCACCACTTTGGTGTCGCCGGTGACGATCTGCACACCGGCCTTGACCGCCGCGGCCGCCATATCGGCGACGATCTCCTTCAATTCGGCGATCGGAAAGCCCTCTTCCAGGACGAACGCCGCCGAGATCCAGGACGGCACGGCGCCGGCCATGGCCAGGTCGTTGCAGGTGCCGTGCACCGCGAGTTCGCCGATGGAACCGCCCGGGAAACGCCTGGGCTGCACCACGAATGAATCGGTCGACATGGCGATCCGCTCGCCGCTGGGCAAGGTGAGCACTGCGCCGTCACCGAGTGACTCCAGTGTCGGGTTGCGGAACGCCTCCATGAAGACCGCGTCGACCAATGCCGCCGAGGCCTTTCCGCCCGCCCCGTGCGCCAGGGTGATGTGGTCGTCGAGCAACCGCGGACGGCGCCTGCGGAACGACTCGATGCGCTCGATGACCTTGCCTTCGGCGAAGCGTGGCCCCGACGAAAGGTATTCACCGGCTGACTGGTTCATGCGGCCCCCAGACCTTGGTCGCGTTGTTCAGAGACTGCCAACCACAGCTGATAACCCAGCAGCGCTTGTGCTTCCTGAATCCGGTGCACGCTCTGTGACCGAACGATGAAGCAGGCGTCCACATTCGGGTTGTCGGCGAATGCGCCACCGTCGTATCCGGCGAAACCGACGGTGTAGAGGCCGCGCTGGCGCGCCTCGGCCAGCGCGGCAAGCAGGTTGGGCGAATTGCCGCTGGTCGACATCGCGCTCGCGATGTCGCCGGCCTTGGCGCGGGCGATCAGTTGACGGGCGAAAATCAGGTCGAACCCGACGTCGTTGCCCAGCGCGGTGACGATCGCCTGGTCGGCGGTCAACGACCAGGCCGGCAGGGATTTTCCGGGCTTGCCGATCGGCGGCCGGGCAAACAGGCCGGCCAGGGTGGTGGAATCGGTGCAGCTGCCGCCGTTTCCGAAGGTGAACATCCGTCCGCCCGCGGCAAATCGGTGGGCCATCTCGGTCGCGGCCTCGTTCAGCAATTCGGCATTCGCATCCAGCGTGCTGCGCCGTAGCGCCACGCTCTCGGCGGCTTTTGCCTGCGCCGATGCGGCCAGGTCGGCGAGCAGAGATTCGGAGTCGGGCGCGTCCGCAACGTCTAAGAACGGATACAGGAAATTGGTGGGTTCGTCCTGACTCACGAATAGCCCTCCTCTTCCAGGCGGCTTATCGCGGTGCCGGCGTGCACCAGCACCAACTCGCCGGCGGCGACCGGATCGACAAGGGTGGTCACCACGTCCTCGACGCCGCGTGCGGTGCGCACGGGGGCCAGTCCGTCTGCTGAGGCGGTCACCACCTCGCCCAAGCGGCCCTCATCGCTGCAGGTCACGCAAACCTCCTCGGTGCATTCGCCTACGAGCAATCCGGAGTGCTCGAAACACACGTGGGTCAGCTCCCACAACAGGTGATAGAACAGCACGAAGCGCCCCGTTGCGGGTATCCGCGGGTCGGGGTCGTCGAGCCAGAGCACGTGATCGGCAGCCCCCGCCGAAGGTCTTTCGCCGCTGCCGATCCAGACTGTGGTGGCGCCCCAGGCCGGGCTGCGGCGCAGTACCGATCGCACGTCCGGGTGGTCCGCACCGGACACTGCGACCACGATGTCGCCGGGCTGGACCGACACCCGGACCAGGTCGACCAGGTCGGGTCCGGTCAGCGCCACTGCCGGCAGTGCCCGCTTGCCCATGATGACCGGATGTACGAACTCGACCGCGATGTGCAGGGCATGCGGTTCAAACGACGGCGCGATGGACCACATGGTGGCGCCCGCGACGAACCGCTTGGCCAGCGTGAAAGCGGTGGCGGCCAGATCCGCGGCCTGCTCGGCGCTGAGTCCTTGATCTATCGCGCTTCCAGCGGTGGTTTGGGTTGTCACTGGTCAGCCGCCTCACACGCGTTCAGCATGGAGATCGCAGCCTGACCCAACGCCAGTCCGCCGTCGTTGGGTGGCACAGTGTGGTGGGTCAACACCTCAAAACCGGCATGCTGCAACAGGTTACGGCACTCACGCAGCAACAGCACGTTTTGGAAAACTCCTCCGGTGAGGCCGGCCAGGCGCACCGTGCCGGCCACCTGACCGACAACGTCAGCGACGGCGACCGCCACCGCGCGGTGGAATCCCGCGGCCAGCGTCGCCGGTTGCGCTCCGCCGCGCCGGGCCGACACCATGGCTGCCACCATGGGAGCCGGGTCGATCACCCCGTCAGTTCGCACCGTGAGGTGCAGCGGTTCGGCGAAGGGTGCCGTTTCGGCCAACGCCTCGAGCTCGATGGCGGCTTGGCCTTCGTAGTCGATCCGGTGCCGCACCCCCAGCAAGGAGGCGACCGCGTCGAACAGTCGGCCCATGCTTGAACACGACACACACCCGGTGCCGCTCTGCAGCTGGGAACGGGTGAGGCGCAATTCGTCTGGCGTCGCGGCGGCGACCGGTGCCAGATCAGGGGTCCATTCGATACCGGCCATCCACAGCTGCGACAGCGCCATCCGCCACGGGTTGCGCACGGCGGCGTCGCCGCCCGGCAGTGGCACCGGCAACAGGTGTCCGGCCCGCACGAAGTGGTTGCTGTGACACCCGAGCACGAGAATCTCCCCGCCCCAGATCGTCGCGTCGCTGCCGTAACCAGTGCCGTCGAACGCGACGCCGACGATGGGTTCACCGATGCGCCCGTGCTCGGCGAGCAGCGACACCACGTGCGCGTGGTGGTGCTGGACCAGATCCAGCGGCAGATCGCCCGCGTGGCCTTCCGCCCAGCAGCGGGTGTGGTACGCCGGGTGTAGGTCCGCGGCCATTCGCGCCGGCTCACCACGGATTTCGCTGAGCTGACCCACGGCCCGCTCGAACGCGCGCAGCGTCTCCCAGGTACCCATGTCGCCGATGTGGCCGGACAGGTAGGCGCGCGAGCCGTCGGTGAGGCAGAAGGTGTTCTTCAATTCCCCACCCACTGCCAGCACAGCCGGCCCCGGACGGCCGATATCCACCGGTAGCGGCGCATAACCGCGGGACCGCCGGATCGGCAGCTCCCGGCGGTCGATCACCCGCACCACCGAATCGTCACAGGGCACCTGGATCGGGCGGTCATGGTCGAGTACCGCATCGCACAACACCGAAAGACGCTCTGCGGCATCGTCATCGGTGAAGCAGATGGGCTCATCGGAGCGGTTGGCGCTGGTCAGCACCAATGCATCGGGAACCGGGCCGCCGACCCCGGGTACGGCCGACAGCAGCAGGTGATGGATGGGGGAGTACGGCAGCATCAGCCCGAGCAGTGGGCTGCCGGGCGCGACGGCATCGGCGAGCGGCGCAAGATCGTTACGGGGCCGGCGCCGCAACAATACGATCGGGCGGGCGGGTCCGGACAACACCTCGGCCTCGGCGTCGCTGACCTCGGCGTAGCGGCGCGCGACGTCAAGGTCGCGGACCAGCACCGCGAAAGGCTTGGCGCCACGTGCTTTTCGTGAGCGGAGCGCGAGCACCGCCGCGTCGTCGTCGACAACACAGGCCAGGTGGTAACCGCCGATTCCCTTGATGGCAACGACGGCGCCGGTTGCGAGCGCCTGCTGGGTCGCCGCCAGTGCGGCATCGGATCCGTTAACCCGTCCGGTGGCTGCAGATCGGAACCACAGCGACGGCCCGCAACCGGGGCAGGCGATCGGTTGCGCGTGGAACCGGCGATCGGCCGGATCGTGATATTCGGCGGCGCACCGCTCGCACATGGCGAAGGCCGACATGGTGGTGGCCGCGCGGTCATAGGGCAACGCGCGGATGATGGTGAACCGCGGACCGCAATTGGTACAGGTCAGGAACGGGTGCCGATAGCGCCGGTCGCTCGGATCGAACAGTTCGGCAACACATTCGGCGCACACCGCGACATCCGGCGGAATCGGTGTTGCCGCACCCGCAGCCGGTTGGCTGGCCACGATCCGGAACTCGCGTCCGCATGCGGCAGTGTCATCAATGGCAGCGATGTCGGCAATCGACACCACACCGACCCGCGCCAGCGGCGGCGCGTCGGCGCGCAGCCGACGAGCGAACTCGGCCACGCATGCCCGCTCGCCCTGAACCTCGAGGAACACCGCGCCGGAATCGTTTCCGACGAATCCGGTCAGCTCGAGTTCATTGGCGATCCGGTGCACGAATGGCCGGAATCCGACTCCCTGGACAACACCGGTCACCGTGAAGCGCTGCCGAATCTGCTCGTGCCTCGCGGTCAGGGGGTCTGCCAAGGAGAGGCCGGTCATCTCAACCGCCTCCCGGGTCGGCCGGATCGCTGCCGCCCCGGCCCATCAGTTCCAGACCGGCCATGGCCTGGTCGGCGCCGGCCCGGTCGGTCTTCTCGACGACGAAGCCCATGTGGATGATCACCCAGTCGCCGGGCGAGAACGTCTCATCGGGGAGCATGCCGATGTTGACTCTGCGTGGTTCGCCGGTCACCTCCACGAGAGCGAGCTGGCCTTCGTAGCCCTCCAGCATCCGGATCACCTGCCCCGGTATACCCAGACACATGATTCAGCGCCCCTTTGGTTCCGGAGTGAACGACACGGGAGTTTGCAACGCGGTGACGATCTCCCGGACCGCCCGCGCGGCTCGGGGCACCGCCTCGGCGACCGGGTCGGTGAGGCCCATGCCTTCCTCGGTGCTTGCCGCCTCGCAGCCCACGACCACCGTGTAGGGCGGACTTCCCCCGAGCGCCCGCAGGCTGGCGAAGACTGTCCCAGGGTCCATGCTGTGCGCATCCAGAGCCGCTGGGCCAGAAACAGGTTCGTGGTCGGCCTCGAAAACGTGCAGCGCGCCCGGGTTGCCGCGGTTGGGCACCGCGTCCACCAACACCAGCGTGTCCCAG
>JAVROG010000169.1:0-2865 GCA_032162865.1 Mycobacterium sp.
ACCTCGCGCTGCAATCTCGGGTCGACGTAGGTGTGGCGGGCGCCGTCCTCGCCGCGAGCCGTCAGCGGCAAGCTACGGGTCTGGCGGGCGATCGGAGTCAAGCGCACACCGCGATCACCGGTCAACACAGCCCCTGCGCCCGCGGCGACGTCGTTGTCGTCGGCACCGATGACCAGCGTGCCCGGCGAAGCGCCCACCAGTTGGTCGAGTACTGCGGGGGCGCCACCGAGCACTTCGGCAACCGGGGTGTCGGCCCGCAGTGACAGCGCCGCCAGCAGCACCGCGCCGTTGCCGCCTTCCAACAGCGGGAAGTCACGCGACACCAGCACCACGCGTGCTGCCGCCGCGTCGGGATCGGCGGCCCGTCCGGCGGCGACCGCCATCGTCAACGCGTCCTCGTCCGGCCCCTTGACCCGTCTCTCGCGCACCGTCCATGGCGGCAGGTAGGTCCCGATTGAGACGACGTGCGTCATGGTTCGCTGCTCCTCCGCCGGGGGGTACCGCGGCTCTCCGCGACCCCAATGCGCTATATAGTTATATCATTCCGCATCATCGCCCGTTACCGAGAGAGAAGGCAGCGTCGTGGCAACTATCGATCCTCGCACCCTCAAGGATCGCGTGGTCGTCGTCACGGGCGCTAGTCGCGGCATCGGCCGCGATATCGCGGTCCGCGCGGCATCGGACGGCGCGGCACTGGCGCTGCTGGCCAAGACTGAGACACCGAATCCGAAAATCGCAGGCACTCTGACCGATACCGTGGAAGCGGTCTATGCGGCGGGTGGTCGGGCATTGTCGCTCGCGGTTGACGTCCGTGACCCTGAGGGGGTGGCGAGCGCGATCGCCGCCGTTGCCGAGGAGTTCGGCGGAATCGACGTCGTGGTGAACAACGCAGGCGCACTGGACCTGCGACGCACTCCGCAATTACCGCCGAAGAACTTCGCCCGCTTGCTCGCAGTCAATGTCCAAGGCCCTTTCGCAGTGGTTCAGGCGGCCTTCCCCTACCTGCGGGACTCCGACAACGCCCACATCGTTAACGTGTCGCCACCGCTGAATCTGGACCCGGCTTGGGTCGGCGCACACGTCGGACACACGGTCGGCAAGTACGCCGAAAGCCTATTGACGCTCGGATGGGCTGCCGAATTCGCGTCGATCCCGATCGCCGTCAATTCGTTGTGGCCCGCGACCACCGTCGCCAGCACCGGGATGATGGCCGCGATGGGTGTGGACGCGGTGCGCGCCCAAGCCCGCGACCCGCGCATCATGGCCGACGCCGTGCACGCTCTGGTCACCCGGCCCGCCGCCGAGTGCAGCGGGGGCTTCTACACCGATGAAGAGGTACTGCGCGCGGAGGGTGTCGCTGACTTGTCCGGATATCGACTGGCTGCCACCGACGACGACCTCACCCCGAACTTCTATCTGCCTTCTACCCCGCTGCCTGCGGTTTAGGGGTCTCCGTGAGTTCATTTGATCCGTTGAGCGCCAACGAGCCCGACCTGCTGAAGCTGCGTGCTGCGGTGCGGGATTTCCTGGGCGCCGACCAAGCCGAGTTCGGCTGGGAGCCCGCCGTCGACTCGTGGTTGGGTCAATGGGACGAAGGGTTCAGCGCACGGCTCGGCGAGGCCGGATTCCTCGGATTGACCATCCCGCAGTCCTACGGTGGCCACGGGCTCAGCCACCTGGACCGCTACGTGGTCACCGAGGAACTGATCGCCGCGGGCGCACCGGTGGCGGCCCACTGGACCGCCGACCGTCAGGTGGCGCCCGGTCTGCTGTCCTACGGATCCGAAGAGCAGCGTGACAGGCTGCTGCCGAAAATCGTTGCGGGCAAGCTGTACTCGTCGATCGGAATGAGTGAGCACGGCGCCGGGTCTGATCTCGCTGCCGTTCAGACTAAGGCGATCCGCGCCGATGGCGGCTGGGTCCTGTCCGGCACGAAGGTGTGGACGAGCGGAGCGCACCACGCTCATCAGGTGGTGGTGCTGGCCCGTACCAGCCCACCGGATCCGCAGCACCGACACGCCGGGTTCAGCCAGTTCCTGGTGCCGCGTGATGCCCAGGGCGTGCGCGTTGAGCCGATCCTGTTGATGTCGGGGGCACATCACTTCAACGAGGTCATTTTCGACGAGGTCTTCGTACCCGACGCCGATGTGCTCGGTGAGGTCGGCAACGGCTGGCACCAGGTGACCTCCGAGTTGTCGTTTGAGCGCAGCGGGCCGGAGCGGATTCTGTCGACCGGTCCCCTGCTGTTCGCCGCGATCCGCGCAGTGGCTTCCGGTCCGATACCCGACGACCGCACCGCCGCCGCTGTCGGCGAATTGCTCGCCCGGTTGATCTCGCTGCGCCAGCTGTCGTTGTCGGTGGCGCGCGCGCTCACCGATGGTGGCGACGCGGCTAACCTCGCGGCGCTGGTGAAAGACCTCGGTACCCGCTTCGAAGCGGAGTCGGTCGAGTTGATCACCGACCTACTGGAGGGGTCCACGCCGAACCCGGCGCTGACGGCGATGCTCACCATGGCATGGCTGCACAAGCCGATGTTCACTCTGCGCGGCGGCACCAATGAGGTGTTGCGAGGCGTGGTGGCTCGCGGAATGGGGTTGCGATGAGCACGCTCGCCGGAGGTGTGTTCGCTGCCAACGCGGTTCGAGACGACGATGCCGAATTGCGTTCTCTCGTCGACGAACTCGGGCAGCGATCGTACGACGTCGGGCTGGGCCGGCGCGGTGTGCCCGACCAGTTCGACGCCGAGTTGTGGCGCCACCTCGAAGAGACCGGGCTCGCTCGATTAAAGAGCACCGCCGACATGGGCGCGGGACCGCACGAGCTGGCAATCGTCCTCTACGGTGTTGCGCGCCATGCCGGCGCGGT
>JAVROG010000170.1:0-8297 GCA_032162865.1 Mycobacterium sp.
ATTCCCTCCAGCCAACGGGCCTTCTGGTGGTCGGTACCGAACCCGACGAGCACCTGTCCGGCAATGCCGTTGTTGGTGCCGAACATCGACCGCAGCGCCAACGAGGTGTAGCCCAACTCCATCGCCAGCTCGACATCCTGCACCAGGTTCAAACCGAGGCCGCCCCATTCCTGCGGGATCGCGTAACCGAACAGGCCCATCTTCTTCGCCTGGTCGCGCAGGTCATCGGGCACCCGGTCCTCCTCGAGGATCTCCTGTTCACGTGGGACGACCGCGGTACGCAGGAAGTGGCGGGTCTGCGCCAGGATCTCCTGGAAATCCTCGTCAGTAACCTCGGCAGCCATTGGCGGGTGCTCCTTCAAGCGGGCTCGGTGCGGTGTGCGAATATCATATATGAAATATGATGTTGGAATTATGATTGCCCGGTTGCGGGCCAGGACAAGTAGGGATGCGTGATACAGGTGTCGTTGCTGGACGGTCAGACCGCGGTAGTCACAGGCGCCGCACAAGGTCTCGGTTTTGCCATCGCGGAGCGGTTCATCGCCGAGGGGGCCCGGGTGGTGCTCGGTGACGTGAATCTGGAAGCGACCCATGCCGCCGCGCAGAAGCTGGGCGGTGATGAAGTCGCGATCGCGGTGCGGTGCGACGTGACTCAAGCCGCCGAGGTCGAGGCCCTCATCCAGACCGCGATCGATCGCTTCGATGGCTTGGACATCATGGTCAACAACGCCGGCATCACCCGCGATGCGACCATGCGCAAAATGACCGAAGAGCAATTCGATCAGGTCATCAACGTGCATCTGAAGGGAACCTGGAACGGCATCCGGCTCGCGGCGGCGGTCATGCGGGAGAACAAGCGGGGCGTCATCGTCAACATGTCGTCGGTGTCGGGCAAGGTCGGGATGATCGGCCAGACCAATTACTCGGCGGCAAAGGCCGGAATTGTCGGGATGACCAAAGCGGCCGCCAAAGAGCTTGCGTACCTGGGGGTTCGGGTGAATGCAATTGCGCCGGGGCTGATCCGCTCCGCCATGACCGAAGCCATGCCGCAACGGATCTGGGACTCGAAGGTCGCCGAGGTGCCGATGGGCCGGGCCGGTGAGCCCAGCGAGGTGGCAAGCGTCGCTGTGTTCTTGGCCTCCGACCTGTCCTCGTACATGACCGGCACGGTTATGGAGATCACCGGTGGCCGGCACCTATGACGCGTGCGGCCGTCATCTGTGAACCGGTCCGCACGCCGATCGGCCGCTACGGCGGAATGTTCAAGTCACAGACCGCCGTCGATCTGGGTGTCGCGGCGCTGAAGGGGTTGCTCGACCGCACCGGCGTCGCGCCCGACGCGGTGCAGGACGTCATCCTGGGTCACTGCTATCCCAGCCCTGAGGCACCCGCGATCGGGCGGGTGGTGGCGCTGGACGCCGGGCTGCCGGTCACTGTCCCTGGCATGCAGGTCGATCGACGGTGTGGGTCTGGCCTGCAGGCGGTGATCCAAGCGTGTCTGCAGGTGAGCACCGGTAACAACGACCTCGTCGTCGCCGGTGGCTGTGAAAGCATGAGCAACGTCGCCTTCCATTCCACCGACATGCGTTGGGGCGGCGCCCGTTCCGGTGTCCGCGTGCACGACGGGCTGGCGCGGGGGCGAACGACCGCGGGCGGCCGCCACTATCCGGTGCCGGGCGGGATGCTGGAGACAGCGGAAAATCTGCGTCGCCAGTACGGCATTTCACGTCAGGAGCAAGACGAGCTCGCGGTGCGGTCCCACCAGCGCGCGGTGGCCGCGCAGAAGGACGGCATCCTTGCCTCCGAGATAATCCCAGTAATAGTTCCGGTATCGTCGCGGTCTCGGCAGGGTGAGGAGTTGATCAACACCGACGAACATCCGCGCTCCGACACCAGTGTGGAATCCTTGAGCAAGCTCAAACCCGTTCTGGTCAAGGATGATCCGGAGTCGACGGTTACCGCAGGCAATTCCAGTGGCCAGAATGACGCCGCGGCCATGTGCGTGGTGACCACACCGGAGAAGGCGGCCGACCTCGGCTTGACGCCGTTGGTGCGGCTGGTGTCGTGGGGCCAGGCCGGGGTGGCGCCCAACATCATGGGTATCGGGCCGGTGCCGGCGACCGAGGTCGCCCTGGCGAAGGCGGGCCTGCGGCTGGCCGACATCGACCTCATCGAACTCAACGAGGCCTTCGCCGCACAAGCCCTCGCGGTGATGCGGGAGTGGAACTTCGGCGACGCCGACCAAGACCGAACCAACGTGCACGGCTCGGGAATCTCGCTGGGGCACCCGGTCGGCGCGACCGGCGGCAGGATGCTCGCCACGCTGGCGCGCGAACTGAACCGCCGCCAGGCACGCTACGGCCTGGAAACGATGTGCATCGGCGGCGGCCAGGGTCTGGCGGCGGTTTTCGAAAGAGTCGGGCCCAGATGACCGGTCCCACGCTGCCGCTGGGCGGCGTCCGTGTCGTCGAGGTGTCCAGCTTTGTCGCTGCGCCGCTGTGCGGCATGACGCTGAGTCAGCTGGGGGCGCAGGTGATTCGTGTCGATCCGATCGGCGGCGCGTCTGACGTGCAGCGCTGGCCGCTGTCCGCCGATGGCACCTCCATCTACTGGACCGGCCTGAACAAGGGGAAGCGTTCGGCCACAATCGATCTGCGGTCCGCAGAAGGGCAGGAGTTGGTCCAGCGGCTGATCGTGGAAGGTGACGGCATCGTCGTCACCAACGCGGTGCTGCCGTCGCTGAGCCATGAGCTGCTCTCGGCGAAACGTTCCGACGTCATCCACGTCCAGCTACTCGGACGCGGCGATGGATCCACCGGAGTGGACTACACGGTGAACGCGGCAATCGGATATCCCCTCGTCACCGGTCCCGCCGATCACGCGGGCCCGATCAACCACGTGCTGCCCGCCTGGGACGTCAGTTGCGGCCTGTATGCCGCGCTTGCCGTCGTCGCCGCCATACACCGTCGCAACCAGTCGGGAATCGGTGCCCGGGTCAGCATCGCGCTCGAAGATGTCGCCTTGGCGACGGCGGGCAACCTGGGATTGCTCACCGAGCCTCAGGTGATCGGCACGCAACGCGAGCGTCTGGGCAACTCGATCTACGGACAATACGGTCAGGACTTCGTCGGTCGGGACGGGGCCAGGTTCATGGTTGTGCTGTTGACCCGACGCCACTTTCGCGATCTGGTCGACGTGACTGGCACCGGCCTGGCCGTGTCGGCCCTGGCCGAGGCGCTGACGGTCGACTTCGGTTCCGAGGGTGACCGCTACCGGTATCGCGACGTCCTCTCCGGTCTGTTCGGCACCTGGTTCACCGACCACACGGGCGAGGAGATCACCGCGGCGCTGTCGGGCACCTCGGTCCTGTGGGAGCGGTACCGCACCTTTGCGGAGGTGGCTGACGGCCCGAAAGTGTTTGCCAATCCACTGTTTTCCCGGCTGCACCAACCGGGCGTGGGTGAATATCTGGCCCCCGCTATGCCGGCGGCATTCGACGGCGTCCACCCCGCCAGCGCGGCGGCGCCGGCATTGGGGGCAGACACCGCTGACGTGCTTGCCGAATACCTGGGCTGCACGGCTGCCGACATTGCGCGGTTGACAAGCGCGAACACGATCGCCTGAAGGGACCGCGCATGACCAAACTCGCCCAGACCCTCGGCCTGACCGAACTGCAGACCGAGATCGTTACGACTGTAAGGCAATTCGTCGAAAAGGAGGTCATTCCCAACGCGCCCGAACTGGAACGCAGCGACACCTATCCGCAGGCGATCGTCGACGGCCTGCGGGACATGGGCCTGTTCGGCCTGATGATTCCGGAGGAGTACGGCGGTCTGGGGGAATCGCTGTTGACCTACGCGCTCTGCGTCGAGGAGCTGGCGCGGGGCTGGATGAGCGTGTCGGGCGTGCTCAACACCCACTTCATCGTGGCCTACATGTTGCGCCAGCACGGTACCGATGAGCAGAAGCAACGGTTCCTGCCTCGAATGGCTATCGGCGAAACACGCGGTGCCTTTTCGATGTCCGAACCTGAATTGGGCTCCGACGTCGCCGCGATCCGCACCCGCGCAAAGCGAAACCCCGACGGCACCTACACTATTGACGGCCAGAAGATGTGGCTCACGAACGGCGGCAGTTCGACACTGGTGGCCGTGCTGGTGCGCACCGACGAAGGCGCTGACAAGCCGCACCGCAATCTCACTGCCTTTCTGGTCGAAAAGCCGACCGGTTTCGGCGAAGTGGTGCCAGGCCTGATCATCCCCGGCAAGATCGACAAGCTGGGCTATAAGGGCATCGACACCACCGAACTCATCTTCGACGGCTACGGGGCCGGCGCCGACGACATCCTCGGCGGCAAGCCCGGCCAGGGCTTCTTCCAGATGATGGATGGCATCGAAGTCGGCCGGGTCAATGTGTCCGCGCGCGCGTGCGGGGTCGGCATTCGCGCCTTCGAACTCGCGGTGCGTTACGCCCAGCAACGTCAGACATTCGGCAAGCCGATCGCCGAGCATCAGGCCATCGCGTCTCAGCTGGCCGAGATGGCGACGAAAGTTGAAGCAGCACATCTGATGATGGTGAACGCTGCCCGACTGAAGGACTCCGGCGAACGAAACGACGTTGCCGCGGGAATGGCGAAATACCTTGCCAGCGAATTCTGTTCCGAGGTGACCCAGCAGAGCTTCCGCATTCACGGCGGCTACGGCTACTCCAAGGAGTACGAGATCGAGCGATTGATGCGCGATGCGCCGTTCCTGCTCATCGGCGAGGGGACCAGCGAAATCCAGAAGTCGATCATCAGCAAGCGACTGCTCGACGAGTATCGGGTGTGAGCGATGACGATTCCGGATTTCGGCGCGCGTCCTCAGCTTTCCGAGGACGTCGCAAGTTTTGTCCGTAAGAGGATCTTCGAGGGCACCTACACCTCCGGCCAGTACGTTCGGCTTGACCAACTGGCCGCGGAATTGGGGATCAGTGTTACACCGGTGCGCGAGGCGCTGTTTGCGTTGCGGGCCGAAGGCCTTGTCGCTCAACAGCCCCGCCGCGGCTTCATGGTGATGCCGTTGACGCAGCGCGACCTCGCCGACGTGGCCAACGTGCAGGCGCACGTCGGTGGCGAACTGGCGGCACGGGCCGCGCTCCGCATCACCGACGACCAGCTTCACGAACTCCGGGACCTGCAAACACAACTCGAGGCGGCCTATGCCGCTGACGACGACGAGCGCACGATACGGCTCAACCACGAGTTTCACCGGGCCATCAACATCGCCGCCGACTCACCGAAGTTGGCGCAACTGATGTCACAGATCACCCGCTATGCGCCCGAGTCGGTGTTTCCCATGATCGAGCATTGGCCCGACCAGGCCGTCAAGGACCACCGTCGGGTGCTGTCCGCGCTCGGCTCGCACGATGAGGAGCAGGCTCGCGCTGCGATGTCGGAACACCTTGCCGCCAGTGCAGTTCCGTTGATCGGCCATCTCATCGAGCGTGGCGTGGTAGTTCAAGCGGTACCGTCTGGCGGTTCAACGCCGCCGGCGTGACAGGCCTAGCTTGCGTCGGTGCTGCTGAGCACTTGCAGACGGTTCTTTGCGATGATTGACCGCCACCAGTTCACCGCCGTGGCACCGGTAAAGAACGCGGCCGAGATCGAATCGTCACTGCCCCAGCGAATCGGCCAACCATCCATCGCCAGTCTTGCCCCGGCTGCAAGGACTACCAGGGCCAACAGAATTAGGTATATTTTCTGCCATTTGTGTGCCGAAGAGACCACTCGCTCATCGATCCGGATTGCCGCATCGCGGACGCGCGGATCGGCCGGTACCGGGCCGCGCAAGCTCGCACCGACGGCCGCCGACCGTTGCGACGAGTCGAGCCCGGCGAGCGCTTTGGTGTACGCGGCATGTGCGCGGACGGTGGCGGCAGCCAGCAGGAGACCGAGAATCATGACGGCCGCGACTGAGCCGGCAATCGTGAACGACGACCGCCCGTGCGAGACCATCAGCAACCCCCGGACGTACCAGCTCGCCGCCCTGACGACGCCGCACCCGAACGCCGCTATCAAAGCGCGCGCCCACCAAGGCTTCAGCACAAAACGAATCCACATGGGGATCCCCTTCCGCAGGCTGACCCGCACACCTCTTGGCGAATCTTCCAGAGGTTAACAACGCAGGGCTAGCCTCGGTAGAACGCGTGGCATACCCTGCCGAGAGGATCACCGACACATAGGGAGAGCAAATGTCTCCGTGTCTAGCGTTACGCGCTACAGCCGGATTTGTGGCTTGCGTGTCGGCCATCGCGCTGGCTGCACCGGCTGTTGCCGACCCGATGGACCCGATCCCGGGGACTGGCGTCTTTCTCGTTGGTCCTGACATTGCACCGGGCACTTACCGTACGCAGGGTCCTTCGGGTCCGCTTATTCTGGTGTTCGGCAAGGTGTCTGAGCTTTCGACGTGCATGTGGCTGCTGCACAGCACACCGGAAGCCAGCGATGGCGACATAGTTAACTCGGGCTCCGGATTGTCCCCGATGCTCGCGACGATCCCGCCGAACGTAAAGGCCTTCGAGACAAAGAACTGCCAACCCTGGTCGCGCGTCTAGAAATAGCTCACGATCTGTTGTTGGTCGAGCGCTCGGGGAATACCCTGCAATTGGGGCCATGGGGGTCCGCAGGACAGGGGAGAGCAAATGCGCCTCACGTGTGCGTTTCGCGCTACAGCCGGGCTTGTAGCTTGCGTGTCAGCGATCGTGCTGGCGCCACCCGCCATAGCCGACCCAATGGATCCGATTCCCGGGAACGGTGTCTTCGTTGTCGGGCCGGACGTTGCACCGGGGCTCTACCGCACGGGCGGGTCGGCGTCAACATTCGGGGTTTGGATCAACAATGTGCCGACCCAGGACTCGATGTGCGCATGGTTCACCTACAGCACGCCCGATGCGAACAAGGAGCACGTAGTCCAGACGAACATCTCTGTCGGACCGATGTTCGCCAATATCAACACGACGATCGAGGCGTTCGAGTCGCAGAACTGTCAGCCCTGGACACGGGTTCCTTAAAGACGGGCGCTGCCGGGAGACGGTCTTGTGTGCTCGGTCGAGCAATGCCCGGCCGTGCCGTGTGATCAGCTCGATGAGCAGATCGTCGCGCAGGATGCGTGCACGTGCATCGTCTGTGGTCGTGGGGCGGTTGTTCGGCTGGCAGATCGTCTGGGCATCAGCATCACATTACATAATTCGTCATATATCCGACATATCCACTGCTGAATTATGTTTCTGTTCTTGACATGTTCGTGGACTGCGCGAATAATAACAAATGACGTAATTTGTCAGTCGTCCCGATCATCTGATCGGCCAGGCCGTGGCATTGACCGGTGACGAGTGAAGGGAATCGCCAGATGCTGAGCGGGCAAATACTTTCCAAGCCCAAGCCCAAGCCCAAGGCCGCCAACCGCCTCGCCCCGCGCGTAGTCCCGGCCCTGACGACCCCCCGCGCCACGACCGCGCCAGCCACCGCGCCGAGCAGCGTGCTGAATGAGGCCGCACGGGATGTCGGTTCCGCTCTTGATCGCTTCAGCCAAATAGGTGACTGGCTGTATCCGGAGCATCCGCAGGTCACCACGCGCGACGGGGTGCGACTGGCCGTGTGCGACACCGGCTCCGGTACGTCCGAACACACCGTGGTCTTCCTCCACGGGCTCTGTCTCAATCAAACCTCGTGGGAAGGTCAAATCACCTACCTGCTGCGCCAATACGGACAATCCGTGCGCGTCATCAGCTACGACCACCGCGGCCACGGCACGTCCGCAAGGGCGCCGATGAACACCTACCGAATCGACCAACTCGCCGACGACCTCGCTCAGGTGCTCACCGCTCTCGATGTCACCGGCCCGCTTACCCTCGTCGGCCATTCGATGGGCGCGATGACCGCGCTGGCCTACCTCGGCCGGCCCGCTGCGGAGCGTCCCATCGAACCAGACGGGCTGATTCTGGCCGCCACCGCCGCGGGCAAGCTCGCCGAACGCGGCCTCGCCCGGATACTCGCAACCCCCGCCACCGCAGCGCTGGTCGGGCTCATCGAGCACAGCCCCGAGCACGCACTGCACGCACTAGTCGGGTCGGTACGCGCGACTCTGAGCCGCTGGCGCGGACGCGGGCGCAGCGCAACCCTGGCGGCGACCGTAGTCGCTGCGTTGACCACCACGCCAGTGGCCACCGCAGTCGGATTTCTGCCCACCTTGCGGGCCTACAACCAATACGCAACCCTGGCATCGATTCACGCGCGGACAGTCGTTGTCAGCGGTGGA